>PIVQ01001078.1 GCA_003354055.1 Desulfobacteraceae bacterium
CGGGTGCGGCCAAAACCCACGGACATCTCTGCCCGGGCCAGGTGGTGGGTGTACGAATGGCTATGCTGGGCTGTGAGCTTATCGGTCTTTCCGAACCCGCAGCCATGCCCCAGATTAAAAAGATCATTGTGTATGTGGAAATGGACCGGTGTGCCACCGATGCCATAGCCCATGTCACAGGGGTAAAACTGGGCCGCCGATCTTTAAAGTTCATCGATAACGGCATCATGGCCGCCACCTTTGTCAACCTTGAGACAAATAAGGCCTTCAGGATCGTTTCCACGGAAACCGCCAGGGATCTGGCTAAGGTGATCATGCCGGATATTATGGATTCTCACCGGCAACAGCTTGAGGCCTATAAAATCATGGACGATAAAGATCTGTTTACCATAACCCAGGTCCGTGTGGATATACCGGCCTCGGATATGCCCGGACCCACCCGGTTCAAAGCCACCTGCAACCGGTGCGGGCTCATTGTCAGGGATAAAAAAGAAGTATTTAAGAACAACGAAATCCTTTGCCGTCCCTGTGCATTAGGATCATATTTTCAACCTGTGAAAGGAAAAACCGATGGGGAAAAACGGCAGCTCGCCCTTTAAAACGATTCCGGTGGATCAGGCCGTGGGCATGACCCTGGCCCATGACATGACAGAGATAATCCCGGGGAAATCCAAGGGCCCGGCCTTCAGGCGGGGTCATAAGGTTCAAGCCTCCGATCTTTGCCGCCTCATGCGCATGGGGAAAAACAACCTCTATATCCTTGATCTGGACGACACCCAGGTCCATGAGGATGATGCGGTATTCGAACTGGCCGCAGCCCTGGCAGGTCCCGGAGTGGAATTTTCCGCAGACCCCAAAGAGGGGAAACTCGAACTGCGGGCCTCCTATCCCGGACTGTTCAAGGTCGATGTGGAAGCCCTGGTTGAATTCAACATGATCCAGGATGTGATGTGCGCCAGCATGCACACAAACACCTGCGTTACAACAAACCAGAGTCTGGCCGGCACAAGGGCCATCCCCCTGGTCATTGACCGCCACAATCTGGACCATGCAGTTTCCCTGGCCAAGGCTGCTTACCCTATCTTTTCCGTGGCAGTTTTCAAGCCCCTGAAAATCCGCCTGATCATTGTGGGCAACGAGGTGTACGACGGACTGGTCCAGGACCGATTCAAGGACATTGTGGAGCAAAAAACCGGCGCCTTGGGCGCCCAGGTGATTGAAACCTGTATCCTGCCCGATGACCGGGAACGCATCACCGGGAAAATAGATGAGTACCTGGCCAAGGATACGGACCTGATAATCACCACAGGCGGCATGTCAGTGGATCCCGATGATGTGACCAAAGAGGGAATCGAGGCTGCAGGGTTTGAAGAGGTCCATTACTCATCAGCCGTTCTTCCCGGTGCCATGTTCCTTCTGGGATACAACAGTAGAACCGCCATCATGGGACTGCCCGCCTGCGGCCTCTATCACAAGACCACAATTTTCGATCTCATCCTGCCCCGGCTCATGGCAGGAGAACGGCCAGGGAAAAGGGATCTGGCAAGCCTGTGCCACGGCGGCCTCTGCATGAACTGCAAGCCCTGCATTTTCCCTAGCTGCCCCTTTGGAAAGTCAGCCTGAAGATGACCGCTCCCATTCACATCATCGGCCAGCCCGGATCAGGAAAGACCACTCTGGTGGCCAACCTGGTCAGGAAGCTTACGAACAGAGGATTTACCGTCGGCACCCTAAAACATTCCAGCCATGCCCATGAGCTGGACAAACCTGGAAAAGACTCCTATATCCACAGAACAGCCGGGGCCTGCCCGGCCACCATGGTCACCTCACGCATGGCTGCCATTTACCTGCCTGCCTCGGAGGATACCTCCCCCGAAAACCTGATAAAAACTTATTACCAAAACACGGATATCGTACTAATTGAAGGCTGGATTTCAGGCCCCTATCCAAAGGTTGAAATCTGGAGAAAGGCTGTGGAGCGCCCGCCTTTGTTTCCGGATCTGCCCACAGTGACGGCACTTGTGTCGAACGATGAC
>PIVQ01001079.1 GCA_003354055.1 Desulfobacteraceae bacterium
CAGCGCCGGATACCGGTCCATTACGCAAAACGGATGGTAGGCAGAAAAATGTACGGCGGTCAGACATCCCATCTGCCGCTTAAAATTAATACTGCAGGTGTTATTCCGCCGATCTTTGCATCGTCTATTATAATGTTCCCGACAACCCTGGCTCAGTTTATCGATCTGCCTGTTATGCAGACTGTAGCTGCTATGTTCAGCCCGGGAACCGTTTGGTACTACATGCTTTATGTGGGGTTTATCGCGTTCTTCTGTTTCTTTTATACGGCAGTTCAGTTCAACCCCGAAGATGTGGCAGAAAATATGAAGAAGAATGGTGGGTATATTCCTGGCATAAGACCGGGCAAAAGAACTGCCGAGTATATTGACAGGGTGCTAACACGGATTACCGTGGGCGGTGCCATCTACGTCTCGGCTGTCTGTGTATTGCCTACCATGCTCATGGATAAATTTAACGTACCGTTTTATTTCGGCGGCACGGCCCTCTTGATTGTTGTCGGTGTTTCCATCGATACAATATCCCAGATTGAATCTCACCTCATTTCAGGTAACTACGATGGATTCCTGGGACGGTCAGGGGCAAAAAGGATCAAGGGTAGATCCTAAAAACCATTCACATCACAAAGGAGATGAGTTAAGATTATGGCAAAAGAAGAACCCATCAAAGTAGACGGGAAAGTACTTGAAACACTTCCCAATGCCATGTTCAAGGTGGAACTGGAAAACAAACACGTTTTGCTGGCCCATATTTCCGGGAAAATGAGAATGCATTTTATCAAGATTCTACCCGGAGACAAGGTGACCGTAGAGATTTCACCCTACGATCTGAGCCGCGGCCGAATAACGTATCGATATAAGTAAAAACGTTATATACAAATATGGCCTGATCTTTAAGATCAGGCTTGTAAAAGATATTAAATTACCAGACTAGGAGTAAATGGATGAAAGTAAGAGCATCTGTTAAAAAGATTTGTAGAGACTGCAAGGTCATCAAACGGCGTGGTGTTATCAGAGTTATTTGCGTCAACAAACGCCATAAACAGCGTCAGGGATAGGGGGAAAGAAATTTGGCACGTTTAGCAGGAGTAGATTTACCAAGAGATAAGCATGCGTGGATCGCTTTAACCTATATCTATGGTATCGGCAGCAGCAGATCCAAATTGATACTTGATAAAGCCGGTATTGAACATACTATTAAGGCAAATGACCTAACCGAAGAACAGGTCAATGACATCAGAAAGGTCATTGATGCTGAATACAAAGTGGAAGGTGAGCTTCGTTCTGAAGTATCCATGAACATCAAACGTTTGATGGACTTAGGTTGCTACAGAGGACTTCGCCACCGTAAAGGGCTTCCCTGCCACGGACAGCGGACCAGCACCAATGCGAGAACCAGAAAAGGTCCTAAACGGACTGCTGTTAAAAAGAAAAAATAGGCTAACCTAAAATTTTAGGTATAATCTAAAAAGGTAAATAAATTATGGCAAAAAAGTCTAAAAAAACCATATCCAAGAAACGGGTCAGAAAGAATATTTCCACAGGTATTGTGCATATTCAGTCTACCTTTAACAACACAATTGTTACCATCGCCGATGAAAACGGCAACACCATTTCCTGGTCCAGTGCCGGAATGCAGGGTTTCAAAGGTTCCAGAAAAAGTACCCCCTTTGCTGCCAAACTGGTTGCTGAAGATGCCGGTGCAAAAGCCATGGAACACGGTATGAAGAATGTGGGTGTTTATGTCAAAGGTCCCGGACCTGGCAGAGAATCCGCCCTGCGTGCCCTGCATGCACTTGGATTCAATATTTCCATGATTAAAGACGTAACGCCGGTTCCCCACAACGGTTGTCGTCCGCCCAAGAGAAGAAGAGTATAATAAAGAGCTATTTAATATCCAGGTCCGTATTGTTTAAAAGGATAACAAACTTAAGATTTGTGTAAACTTTATCCGGATCGATAAAGGAGGAAACGTTGGCAAGATATAGAGGATCTGTCTGCCGTCAGTGCAGACGCGAAAATATGAAGCTTTTTCT
>PIVQ01001080.1 GCA_003354055.1 Desulfobacteraceae bacterium
TCATCTTTAACGTGATCGACAAATGCTGTTACGTCTTTGATTTGTGTCATATCCCCGGCAAAGGTCAATACGCTGGCTTGAGTCTGGCTTCGAATCTCTTTTGCCGTTTCTTCAAGCACATCCCTCCGTCGCCCTGAGATAGCGACCTTGGCGCCTTCGTGAGCGAGGCTGAATGCAATAGCCCTTCCCAAACCAGCGCTTGCACCCGTTACAACTGCGATTTTATTTTTTAGATCAAGGTCCATAATTTATTTTTGGGACTTTTATTTGGGGTTTTTGGGATCCAGAGATCCGGTTACCAGCATTGGGGAGGCATCGATATCTTCTGCAGACATCATGGAAACAACACGTTCAAATGAACTTTCAATCATTAATTGCTCCCAACTCTCTAATTTGGAAAACCGCTCGGTGAACTGTTCCTGGAGAAGCGGAGGAACTGTACTAAGTATTGCTTTTCCATTTTCCGTAAGCGCTATATTGGTTTTCCGCTTGTCATCTATGTCTCTTGTCCGTGTAATATAGTCCCTGTTTTCAAGCCGTTTTGTAATATCAGTCACGGTTGCCTGGCTTAAGCTGACGTTTTTTGAAAGTTGTGTCACAGAAATTTTGTCATGCGCAGATATTGACTGTAAAAGAATAAGCTGGGGACCTGTTAACCCGAATTTTTTTTTTAGATTGGTCGAATGCCGGTCTATGGCCTGAATCATTTTCCGCAGGGCTATCAAAAGATTTCTGCACCGCTCGTCATTTGTATTGCTCATCATCGCCCCCTTATATCATACCCCTAAAATTATGGAATCGCTGCAACCAATTGATAAATCCATAGATCACTATGGTTTTATTGAGGAATAAATAATGTCTTATGGACCGAATGTCAATACGAATTCCCATTTTGCGAAGACGGCCTGTTTGACAAATTAGATAGTACCCGATATATATTCATTCAAATATTAACAATCGTTTACTAAAAAGAAGATTGATTCATCCATGAATAATGTTTTACTTTTAATTCTCAAACGCTCGGGTGCAAGCCTGATAACCATCTTTGTCATATCGGTGATTATCTTTATTGGCGTGGAGCTTCTGCCCGGTGACGTGGCAGAGACCGTTCTGGGCCAATCCGCCACACCTGAGACGGTAGAGGCCTTTAGAAAAGAACTCAAACTGGATTTACCACCCCTTACACGGTATGGCGCATGGTTAGAGGATTTTGTCCATGGTGATTTTGGTACCTCCCTGGCCAATGGCAGGCCTGTTTCCGAGTTAATCGGCTGGCGGCTTGCCAACACCCTGTTTCTGGCCGCAACCACCGCCATAATCGCGATTCCCCTGGCAATTTTTCTGGGCATGCTTGCGGCATTTTATCGAAATACCTTTTTTGATAAATTGATCTCAACCACCACCCTTTCTTTTATTTCTTTCCCTGAATTTTTTATAGCCTATATCCTGATCAGCCTTTTGTCGGTTAAGCTGAACCTTTTTCCAAGCCTGGCAATTATAGATAAACACATGGGGTTTGGTGCTAAAATATATGCAATCTTGCTGCCCTCCCTGACACTCACCTGTGTGGTGACGGCACACATGATGAGGCAAACTAGGGCTGCCATTATCAATGTGCTGGCCAGTGCCTATATTGAAATGGCCCAGATAAAAGGGATAAAACGGTTGAGAATCATTTATCACCATGCATTTCCCAACTCCCTGTCCCCGGTGATCAATGTGGTTGCCGTAAACCTGGCATATCTTGTTGTGGGTGTTGTCATTGTTGAAGTGGTGTTTGTATATCCGGGACTGGGGCAACTGCTGGTTGATTCAGTGGCCAAAAGGGATCTCCCTGTGGTACAGGCGTCCGGATTACTCTTTTCGATTGCCTATATTTTTCTAAATCTTGCGGCTGATGTCCTCTCCATGCTTTCCAACCCGAAACTAAGACAATCCAAAATTTAAAGGGGATTTTATAGTGATGAAATTACTTCGACAATCCCCTCTTTCCGCCCGAATCGGCATGGGTATTGTTATACTGAATGTTCTGG
>PIVQ01000292.1 GCA_003354055.1 Desulfobacteraceae bacterium
AGGGGACCCCTCGCCGGCCCTGTTGTGTCTGCAGCTGTTATTCTACCGGACAACTTTGACTGTTCCGGAATAACGGATTCGAAAAAACTGAGTGAAAAAAAACGGGAAGCCCTTTTTCCGATTATAAAGGAAAATGCCCTGGCCGTTGGTGTAGGACTGGCAGACCATGAGGAAATTGATCGAATCAATATCCTACAGGCCTCTTTGCTGTCGATGAGACGGGCGGTGGATGATCTGGGTCTGGCTCCCGACTACCTTCTGATTGACGGTAAGTTCACAATTGACAGCCCGCTTCCCCAGGAAGCCATTGTAAAAGGGGATTCGAAAAGTATCTCCATTGCAGCGGCCTCAATTATTGCCAAGGTCACCCGGGACAGGATAATGAAAGAACTGTCCCGCAAGTATCCTGTGTACGATTTCCACCGCCACAAAGGGTATCCAACCAAGGCCCACAAACAGGCCATCCTTTCCCACGGCCCCTGCCCTGTCCACAGAAAAAGCTTTCGCGGGGTCTGCCCGGAATGAGCGTTTCCAGGCATAAAGCATGACCAGAGGTAATGCCAGCGGGAATGAGTTAGGCCGGACAGGTGAACAGGCAGCAGCCCTTTACCTTGAATCCAAAGAATATACCCTCCTCAAACAAAATTACCGACACAAGACCTTTGAAATCGACATCATTGCCATGGATAAGGATGTCCTGTGCTTTGTGGAAGTAAAGACCCGTAGCAGCATAAAAAAGGCCCTGCCCAGGGAGGCCATAACACCTGCCAAACAGAAAAAAATGATTTTAGGGGCCACCTACTACCTCAAGGAAAAAAAACTTACCAATCAAAGGGCCCGGTTTGACGTGGTCGAGGTTGTATATTCAACCGGAAACTTGTCGCCTGCAATCACCCTTATTCAAAATGCCTTTTCAGGAGTATAAGATGCCCGGAACCTTATATATTGTGGCCACCCCCATGGGTAATCTGGAAGACATCACCTTTAGGGCTGTTCGACTCCTCAAAGAGGCAAATCTGATTGCAGCTGAAGATACCCGTCATTCAAGGAAACTGCTCAATCATTACAACATCGTAACTCCTATGATTGCCTGCCATGAACATAATGAGGAAAAGCTGTCAACAGACCTGATATCCCTATTAACCAATGGAGAGACCATCGCCCTGATTTCAGATGCCGGCACTCCTTTGATATCTGATCCGGGATACAAACTGGTCCGAATGGCGGCAGAGACAGGAATTCCGGTTGTCCCTGTCCCTGGCTGCAATGCTGTCGTGGCTGGTTTAAGCGCAGCAGGGCTTCCGACAGATGCGTTTTTATTCCTTGGATTTCCGCCTAAAAAACAGGGCAAACAATCCAGCGCGCTTACAGCTGTAAAACCCCAAACCGCCACCCTTGTATTTTACGAGTCTCCCAAACGAATAAAAGCACTGATTGGTAGGGCTAAAGAAATATTGGGAAACCGTAATGCGTGCCTGGCCAGGGAACTGACTAAACGCTATGAAGAATTTATCCGGGGCAAGCTGTCCGACATCCTGACGGAACTTGAAGTACGGGATCAGGTTAAAGGCGAATGCGTCCTCTTTATTCAGGGCGCAGATCCGGATGAGGCTGCTCTGTCTCCCGAAGACCTTCAAGCCGTCATTCTTGAAAGATTAAAGGACAACCCCAGAACCGGAGATCTGGCCAAAGAACTTGCCACAATCCACAACCTTCCGAAAAAGCAGGTGTACGACACCATTCTCTCCCTTAAGGCAGATTGATTCAAAAGCGAGAACCGCTTGAACAGCGAGAGCGGCGAGAACAGGCAAAGCAGCTCAAACGTGAATACTCCGAAAATCTTCGGACCTCTTATTCGTCAGGTTAAATGACGTCAAAGCCCAAACATCCGGTATGCTGCGCATGTTTTTTTGTAAAGGGATATTCCCGGCAGACCATGGGTTTGGATGCCTGAATAGTGCAGCAGAATGTGTCTTTACCTGACAGCTGAGCTATAAACGGGCATGATTCTGCCGGTTTCCCCGTCGCAGGATCAATCCAGATCCGGTATTGAACCTCTCCGTCGTCCAATTGCTCTTCTTCCACCCAGGACAGGATGTCACTACGTCCAAGATTCTCCCATAATTGCCGGTCTTCCCTGGTGCACTCATTTCCAAGCCTTCGGCAACAGTTTCCGCATCTTTTACAGACAAACCCGTTCATATGGCTTTCAACCCATACCCCGGATTCCCCCTGAACCACACCCGGTCTGACAGATGTTTGAAAAACCTGTGCACAGATTCGAGCCATACAGGCCGCATCTTTTTTTTCGGTCTCAAGCACATGAATCAAATAAAAGCTCAGAGCGGTATCATCCACAGGTTCAAAGGGATGGCCACTGTTCCGGCGAATCAATGCCCTTTCAACGCCATTGAAAATCTCAATTTTATAATCATCCCTCAAAATCAGGAAACCGAGTTCACGAAACAGTTTTGGCTGTGGACCGTATTGCCCGAAATCTGCTGCAACGGCATCTGTGGCCTGATCCATAGTTAAAAAGGTTAGAAAATTTTGTAGCATAAGAAAAACCTCATCATATCAGGTGAAAAGAAGAGGTGGAGAACATGCCCTTATGAAAGCATGTAAACTTAAGCGCTCAAAAATAGCAAGAAAAAAACAGAGAAGGGATTCGCAAGGCGAACCTGCACCCGGCTAATCGAGCAGCTGTCCGACACTGTTTTAGAATTAAGAATTTCCTATTGAAATTTATCGGAGAAGCAGATAACAAAAATGAACTTCTCATTAAAAGCAACTGAGTATTAAAAAAAATATAGGAGTTATGAAAAACAAAGAATCAGAAACCCGAAGAACTCTGCTGGGCAACAATACTTTCAGCTTTGCCTGCAATGAGACCATCCCCTGTTTTACAAAATGCTGCCACAATGCAGATATGTTCCTCTACCCCTATGACATCATCCGCCTGAAACAAAACCTCGGTATGACCTCGGAGGAGTTTCTTGTCAAACATACCATCACCGCCTTCAGGGACAATCCATTCTTTCCCAGTGTGATGCTGAAGATGAGCGACGATCAGGGGCACCCCTGTTCCTTTTTAACTAAAAAGGGCTGCACGGTGTATGAAGACAGACCCTATTCATGCAGGGCATATCCATTGGAGCCAGCTATTTACGGCGATGAAAAAAACTGAATCACCATCACCTGCTACACGGTTCACCATGCCCACTGCTTAGGTCACGATGAAGGAAGAAAGTGGACTGCGGACCAATGGATGAAGGACCAGGGCATGGTGGTTTATAATAACCCCAACAGCTCCTGGGCAAGAGTTGCGGCACTCCTGCACTCCCAAAAACCTGTTGGAGAAAAAGGGACTGACAACCCTGCCATGAACATGGCATACATGGCAAGCTACAATATGGACACCTTTCGCAGATTTGTCTTTGAGAGCAGTTTCCTGCAAAAATTTAATATTCCACAGGATCGCATTGATGCGGTAAAAAACGATGATGTGGCCCTGATGTTTTTAGGCTTTGACTGGATCTTGCAGTTTCTCGGCGGTCAGGGAACCCTTAAAAAAAATTAAATTATTGGCATCGTTCTATGTTATAACTTTAGAATACCCAGTTCTAGGTATTGTGAATTATAACAATTTTTGCTAAAAAATTAGACAGTAACCAATTGGATATGGATTAATGACAGTCCTATCATAATACTGCTCAAGATCCCTTTAACCCTTATCCATAAACGTCATGCGTTGTAAATGATGCCATTCTTATCATTGACTATTCGGAATTTCTTGCCTCTACAGATATTATAGACCCGGCATTTAGCCAGCAGGATTTAAACTATAATTCTTATACGGACAATCAGGAGAGCCCGATGGCTGAAAAACCCACTTATGAAGAACTTGTGCAAAGAGTCCGGGAGTTGGAACAGGTTGAGTCTGAGCGAAAGAAAGCTACGGAAGCGCTGCGGGAGAGTAAGGAGAAATACCATCATCTTTCTACCATGATGCACCTGATGTGTGACAATGTGCCGGATATGATCTGGGCAAAGGATCTTGAAAAACGCTTCATCTTTGCGAACAGGGCTATTTGCCGGGATTTGTTAAATGCGACAGACACCAATGAGCCATTGGGGAAAACGGATATGTTTTTTTCCGAGCGGGAGCAGGAACGCCATCCGGAGGATCCTAACTGGCACTCGTTCGGGGAACTCTGCCGAGGCAGCGACCAAGTCACCATGGATGCGGGAACGCCACAGCAGTTTGATGAGTTTGGAAATGTGAAGGGAAACTTCCTCTTTCTGGATGTTCATAAAGCTCCGTTCCTCAATGAACGGGGGGTGATGATCGGTACTGTGGGATCTGCCCGTGACGTTACCAAGCGCAAACTGGCGGAAGAAACCATTAAAAACACGTCCGAACTGTTGTCCTTGTTCATAAAACATTCTCCGCTCTACGCCTATTTAAAAGAAGTATCACATAAGGAAAGCTTTGTTCTTTATGCCAGTGACAATTTTAGTGATATAATCGATGTTCCCGCAGCACAGATGGTCGGGAAAACCATGGCTGAACTTTTCTCCCCTGAATTTGCTGAAAAAATCACACGAGATGATATTGATGTCGTTTTAAAAGGAAAAAACCTGAAAATTGATGAAGACCTTAATGGCAGGAATTATGTCACGTATAAATTCCCTATCATCCAGGGGGGAAAAAAATATCTGGCCGGGTACACGGTTGATATAACCGAACGCAAACGGGCGGAAAAAGCACTGCGGCAAATCGAAAAGGCGGAAAGCCTTAACCGCATGGCCGGGGCTGTTGCCCACCGTTTCAACAATCAACTCAGTGTGGTAATTGGCAATCTTCAGCTGGCTCTGGAGGATTTACCCGCAGATTCACCTCAACATAAAAATATTTCCAGGGCCTTGAAAGCCGCTTTGCGCTCCGCAGAGACCAGCGGCCTCATGTTGACCTACCTCGGGCAAATTACGGCTAAGGGTGAGCCCATTGACCTTTCCGATGTCTGCCGCCGGAACCTGCCCTCGCTCCAGGGAATGATTACCGAAAGGATTGCCGTTGAAACACATCTTATGGATGCAGGTCCCATCATCAGGGCCTGCACCTCTCAGATGCAACAGATTCTGACCTACCTGATCACGAACGCCGTCGAAGCCATTGGCAAGAACAACGGCAAGATTTTGTTTTCGACAGGAACTGTGCAGACTAACGATATACTCGACACCAATTTGTCCCCCCCGGATTGGAAACCCGCCGATGACAATTATGCCTGTCTTGAGGTAACGGATTCCGGTTGTGGGATTGCCAAAAAGGATCTGGACAGGGTATTTGACCCGTTTTTCTCCACTAAATTCACAGGACGGGGGCTGGGGCTGGCTGTGATTCAGGGAATTGTAAGACAGTGGAATGGTGCCCTGAATGTTGAAAGTGTGAAGGGGAAAGGTACAACCTTCCGGGTGTTTTTTCCCATAATTGATGATGCTATGCCGTTGATTCCAAAAGAGGTTACCTTTGTTCAGCCAATGCAGGGCAGCAAAAACGTGCTGCTGATTGAAGATGAAGAGATGGTTAGAGACATGGCAGAGCAAACACTCAAACACCTGGGCTATTCAGTCCTTGTATCCTCCGGTGGAACCGAGGCGCTAGAACTGTTCAATCGCCAACATGATGAAATCGACTGCGTCATCACGGATCTGAGCATGCCCGACATGGACGGATGGGAAACGATAGCCGCTCTGCGTCAGGTAGAAAAGAATCTTCCGATTATTCTGGTCAGTGGATACGACGAGATCGATGTAATGAGCGGCGGACAATCCGAACGCCCGCAAGTCTTTCTCCACAAGCCATATACAAAGACAGATCTGAAAGCTGCGCTGGCCGCCATCGGGAAATAAGCATATCCCTAAAAAAGATTGAACCACCTACCCTGCTCTCGCTGTTCCAGCAGTTCCCGCTGATCTCGCCAATTATTAGCATTGCGTTAGAATCCCCCCAACCTCTTGAAAAACTAGACAAAATAACCTAAAAACGGCTTCAAATTGTTAGTTTAAAATGAGTGCATAATTAGAAACATTCTTTGAATACAAACATTAACGGCCATTCATTCTCCCGGTGGAGACACTATTTTTCAAAATAAAAAGGAATAATTAACGCTATGGGCATTGAAGTGTACTATGTCATTGTCGGTATGTTGATCCTGTTTGCTATTTTTGACCTGGTGGTCGGCGTAACCAATGATGCGGTGAATTTTCTAAATTCCTCCATTGGTTCCAAGGCCGCCCCTTTTCTGACCATAATGATCATTGCCAGCCTGGGTATCCTCGCCGGTGTAACTTTTTCCGGCGGTATGATGGAAGTTGCTCGTAAGGGCATTTTCCATCCGGAATTTTTTACCATGCCTGAGCTGCTGACCATTTTTCTGGCTGTCATGATTACGGATATCATGCTGCTGGACCTGTTCAACACCCACGGGTTGCCCACATCAACCACAGTTTCCATTGTATTTGAACTCCTGGGTGCGGCTGTGGCACTGTCCCTTATTAAAATCCTTGCCCAGGCCAACGGTGGTCTGGCGATTTGGGACTATATCAATACAGCCAAAGCCATGGCCATTGTGGGCGGCATTCTGCTGTCTATTGTAGTGGCCTTTGCCTCGGGCGCATTAATGCAGTTGATTTCAAGACTGATCTTTACCTTTGATTACAAGGAACGGCTGAACCGCTACGGCGCTGTCTGGGGTGGTGTGGCCATGACGGCCATCACCTTCTTTATACTTGTTAAAGGATCCAAAGGCGCCACCTTTATGGATGCTGCAACTATGGCCTGGATAAAAGACAATTCCCTGACCATCATGGCCGGTATCTTTGTGGTTTCCGCGGTAATATTCCAGGTGCTGCTCTATGTGTTCAAGGTAAATATACTCAAACCCATTGTCCTTATCGGCACCTTTGCCCTTGCCATGGCCTTTGCCGCCAATGACCTGGTCAACTTCATCGGTGTGCCTCTGGCAGGGCTCAACGCGTTTCAGAGTGCCCTTGGCTCGGCAGACCCCATGAATGTCACCATGGAAGCCCTGAGCAAAAAAGTCCAGTCCCAGACCTTTATTATGCTCATCGCCGGTACCATCATGGTAATTACCCTCTGGGTATCCAAAAAGGCACGAACTGTTACGGAAACAGAGCTTAGCCTTGGCCAGCAGGATGAGGGCATGGAACGGTTTGAATCCGTATGGCTGTCCAGACGGATCGTCAACCTGTTTGACAGTCTGTTCAACTCCGTAAAGGATGTCACCCCGCCGCAACTTCGGGAGGCCATTTCAAAACGGGTTACCCCTTTGACCGAAACCACCCATGTCTCCCATAAGGAAAAGCCCTCCTTTGACCTGGTCCGGGCATCGGTAAACCTAATGGTTGCCTCTGCCGTGGTCTCCTTTGCCACCTCGTTGAAACTTCCGCTGTCCACCACCTATGTCACCTTTATGGTGGCCATGGGCTCCTCATTCTCCGACCAGGCCTGGGGAAGGGAAAGTGCCGTGTTCAGGGTAACCGGGGTTCTCACTGTTGTCGGCGGCTGGTTCATGACAGCATTTATCGCCTTTGTGGCAGCCTTTATTGCCGCTAATATTATCTATTATTTCAGTATATTCGGTATTGTCGGCCTGATAATCTTTGTCGGTGTCATGGTCTGGAAAAACAAGAAAAAACATGAGGGCCAGGAAAAAACCAAAGAAGAGATCACCATTTTCCATCTGAAAAAGGTTGAAAACTTCCAGGAATCCGTATCAGACACCTTTGACCATCTGGCCTATCAGCTGAAAGGCATCAGAGAATCCTTTGACGCAACCTTTGACGCCCTGTTTGATGAGGATTTGGAGACCCTTCGGACCGAGCGAAAACGGGTCAAACAGTTCCAGATGAGCACCAACATCATCATTGCCAATATCTTCAAGGTGCTCCGCCTGCTCCAGCGGGAGGAAAATCAGGTTTCCTACAACTACTACCAGATTATCAGGCGTCTCCAGAAGCTTTCAGACGGCCACAGGGATACGGTGATCCGGTCCACCATGCATGTCGCCAACAGCCATAAGGGCCTGCTGGATGTTCAGGTAGAGGAACTCAAGGAAATCAAAAAGGTGATTCTTTATATCCTGCACCAGGTGGAAATGGCCCTGAGCCAGAAAGATATTGTGGACTGCCACCATATCGGCGCCCAATTCCACTATCTGAGGGAACTTGAGGATGACTTCAATG
>PIVQ01000293.1 GCA_003354055.1 Desulfobacteraceae bacterium
AACGGAACATGCGCAAGATCTTCGGCAAACTCTTCTCCAAATTCCAGGTAATCCTCATCCTCCTCGTCATAAATCCAGTTTACGGATACTTTTTTTCCTTTTTTTGCTGTGGCATCCAGGAGATCAAACAGGTTGAACAATATTTTAGAGGAACTGCTGTTAAAATAGATCAGTTCTACATTGATGATCAGTTCAGGAGATTCCGGCAGGTCAAAATACGCGTTCAGCCATTCAAAACAGGGTCTGTAAAACTCAAAGGTGTTCTCAGGGTAAGATTCTCCTTTGAGAATCAGGGTGTTGGTGCTGCTGTCAAAAAAAATTTGGGGTGTATATTTAGTGGCTTCTATATTTAAGTCGGTCATCGTATCCTCCTTTAAACCATCGCCTTTATCGTAAAAAATGAATAATCCTCATCAATGGGTGTAAAATTAAATTCAATAGGATAATTGGTCTTCCGGGCGATTTCGATGAATCCCAGCCCCGCTCCTTTGCTGTTATCCAAAGGGTCCGATCTTTGCTGTTTTTTATAGTAGGCCTTTAGTTCGTTTTTGTCCATTTTTTGCAAGCTTAGCAATGCATTTTGAAGACGGTGGACTTTCGGATTTCTTATCCGGTTCCCGGATATCACCGAGCATGCGTTGTCATCAAGGGCAACTGCAATGATGCCTACGCTAAGCTGGTCTATCTCATAAACTTCACTGTCCACCGGATATTTTTCATCTGAATAATGAATAATGTTTTGTACCTGTTCAACAAGAATGGAAAAAACCTTTGAAAGCGTTGATTTGCTTTTACCGGATTTTCCCTGATTCATTTTCAGCTTCAGCATATCACCGATTTCAACCATCAGAACCTGGGAAATAGGACCGCAGAAACAAAAAATAATGTTCTCCCTGTTGATCGATTCTTTGAAGTGTTTCAAATCGGGTATCATTTTTCCCCCTTGATTCGTAAGGATTATGTTGCTGTTATGTACTGGCGTAGCCACAGGTTACATCTTCTGCGCCAAACGTTCGCCAAAGTTTGATAAATTTTCAATTTCAAGGGACAGCCTGGGAAAAATACTCTCATGCCCTGTCAGATCACCGGATTTTCCCAGTTTTTCCAGCTCACGGGCAATTTTTGAAAGTTTATCAGCTGTTATGTTTGCAGCCCCTCCTTTAATCGAGTGGGCTTCCCTGCTCACAATTTCGGCAGCATCGTCGGCAATTGCCCGGCTGATTTTGGGAAGTTGTTTATGTAAATTTCCGATGAATTCATCCAGGACTTCAAGTAAAAACTCCTTATCCCCATCAAATTCGGATAAGGCCCGCTGAAAATCCATTGGGTTTTCAACGGAAGGTGATGCGGGGTCGGTTGGAACGCTCTCTTCCGCTAAATAGTCGGTAGCCCCGGATTTCAACCATTTTGCGACGGTCTGCAAAAAAGAGTTTCTCCTCAGGGGTTTGGCTATATAATCATCCGCTCCGGCATTAATACATTTTTCCCGGTCACCTTTCATGGCATGAGCTGTCATGGCAATAATCGGAATATCACGTCCCTGCCCGGCTTGGGAATTCCCTTTTGCAAGTTTATGCCTGTTTTCGATTTGACGGATTTTTCGGGTGGCGTCATACCCGTCCATAATCGGCATTTGCATATCCATAAGTATCAGGTCATATTGTTTGTTGCGAAATGCCATTACCGCATCCCGGCCATTTTCCGTCAAATCGGCCTGATATCCGCCATGTGCCAAATGCTTGAGGGCAACCTTCTGGTTTGTCGGATAATCCTCAACCAGAAGTATCTGTATATCTTTTCGGCTGTCTTCGGTAGTGGCGAGCTTAGGGGGGATTTCGTCATCATCCGCAAAAGAAACGTTGGGGACGGTATTATCCAGAGGGGACGGTGATGAAATGATTTGTTGTTCGGGTTGTTTGCGAAAGGGAATGGTAAACCAGAATGTACTCCCTTCCCCCTCGTGGCTTTCCACACCGATAATTCCTCCCATAAGCTCCACAAGCTGTTTGGAGATGGATGTACCCAGGCCGGTCCCGCCGTAATTCCGGGTTGTTGATCCATCTGCCTGGGAAAAGCTCTCAAAAATTGTGGATAACTTTTCCTTTGGAATACCGATCCCCGTATCTTTAATGGAAAACCGGTATTGAACCTGATCCCCTTGATCTTCCTTCAGGGCAACCCTTAAAACCACTTCTCCGGATTCTGTGAATTTCACTGCATTCCCGGTTAAATTTTGGAGTACCTGCCGAAGCCGCCCCGGATCTCCGCAAATGCCCGAGGGGATATCCTCAGAAATACAGGAGGTGAATTTCAGTTTTTTTGTCCTGGCTTCCAGGGTGAGTTTAGAGGAAAGACCTTCAATCATCACTCGAAGATCAAAGGGAATTTCTTCAATATCCAGTTTTCCGGCCTCAATTTTGGAGAAGTCGAGAATATCATTGATGATTCCCATTAACGACATCGATTCTTTGTTAATGGTTTGAAAAATATTTTTCTGATTTTCATCCAGCTCAAGGTCCTGTGCGATTTCTGTCATCCCAATAATGCCATTTATTGGGGTTCGGATTTCATGACTCATATTGGCCAGAAATTCGCTTTTAGCCTTGTTGGCGGCCTCGGACCGTTCCAGAGCCTTTGCCAGTTGAATGGTTCGTTCCTGTACCCGAATCTCTAACATTTCTCTGGAATGTTCGACATCCTCGATGACAACATTCAGTTTTTTCTGTTGTTTGTCATTGATTTTTATCAGACGGCGCATCTGCTTATACATTTTTTTATAGTCTGTCAGCATAGCTTCAAATGAGTTCTGCAACTGATCATCCTGAAATGCTCCGTCCTCCAGGATCTTTTCAGCAGTGAGAATCGTCTCTTCTTCTGCTTGAAATAAATCATCTTGTTGCATACTTTCTATTCCTTGCTATCTTGATTTAAAATTCGGTTTATTTTCTCCCTAACACCGGACAAACTGTTTTCAAAAAAATATATTAGCAAAACACATTGGCTTGTTTTTTGGGAGAATTGAAAGTGCATATATATAATATTTTCAAAAACAAAATACAATCTTTAGGATAGAAAGTCATAGGTTGCATATTTTGCCGGCAACCATATGGTTTGGGACAAGATATCTGATTTGACACTTTTGAACCCTGGCTTTACAATGGTTCCGTTGTCCGGAACACATAGATCCGGATGTCCACCCCTTTAAGGAGACACGCCATGGGAACCAACAACCTTATTTTTCTTGAAGTCTTGGAATGGCTGGATGACACAGGTGAAACCCTGGTCTATCGCCTGCCTGAGACAGGTTCGGCTGAAATCAAATACGGGGCCCAGCTCACGGTGAGAGAGAGCCAGGCCGCGGTGTTTTTTTACAATGGAAAGGCTGTGGGGGCATTCGGACCGGGCCGTCATACCCTGAAGACGGCCAATATTCCGGTGCTGACCAAAATTGCAAGCCTGCCGTGGGGAATGACGAGTCCGCTGCGGGCAGAGGTCTATTTTACCAATCTGAAAACCTTTACCAACCTCAAGTGGGGAACCCGGGATCCCGTGGCCTTTAAGGACAAGGAGCTGGGGCTGGTGCGGCTGCGGGCATTCGGAATCTTTAATATGCGGATTGTCCAGCCCGTGCTTTTTGTCAATCGTCTCTCCGGTACCCAGGGGCTATTTACCACAGAGGATGTGGGGCAGTATCTGAACCGGGTGGTGGTGTCCAGGTTCAACGATTATATCGGGGAAAAAATCTCTACCATCTTTGATCTGCCGGCCCAGTATGATGAATTGGCCAAAGGCTTGGCCGAACGGGTAAAGACAGATTTTTCACAGTTCGGCCTGGCCCTGACCCAGCTGTATATCAATGCCATTACCCCGCCCACTGAGGTGCAGAAGGCCATAGACGATAAAAGCCGTATGGAAGTGTTTGACGACATGAACCGGCTCATGCAGATGAAGACGGCCATGGCCATGGAAAAAATCGCTGAAGGATCGGGAGATATTGCCTCAGACGGGGCCGGTGGTGCCATGGGCATGGGAATGGGTATGATGCTTCCCGGCATGTTTGCCCAAAGCCAGACCGGAAGCCAGCAGACACAAGCCCAGACCGCCTGCCAGGAGTGCCGCAACCAGATCCAGGCCAATGCCAACTTCTGTCCACTTTGCGGTCATCAGCAGGTGATATTTGAAAAATGTACCCATTGCGGAAAGAACATCACCCCGGACACCCGGTTCTGCCCCAGGTGCGGCACGGCTGCCACGGAAAAGGAGCAGGGAAAATTCTGTGAAAAATGCGGGACTGAAAACCTGAGCAATGCGGTTTTCTGCAACCAGTGCGGAGAAAAACATTAGCTTGGCCAATACCCGTCAGTAAAGATGTCTGGCAACAATCAGTCCATGTCCTGATTTGAAAGAGCGTCACGCTCCTCATCAGAATCGGCTAAATCATGGGCAATCTGCCTTATGTCTGCTTCATATTTTATAAAGACATCTACAATATCAGGGTCAAAATGACAGCCCTTTCCCTCGCTTATTATAGAAAGGGCTTTTTTGTGGCTGAAAGGAGGTTTGTAGACACGCCGCGTGATCAGGGCGTCGTAGACATCTGCCACAGCCATCAAGCGGCCTGAAACAGGAATATCTTCCTGAACCAACCCTTGAGGATAACCTGAGCCGTCCCATTTTTCATGGTGGGTTAAAGCAATTTCACCGGCATAGCTTAGAAAAAAGCTTTCGGATTTCCCCTCAAAGGATCTCTTTGCCATTTGAATGGCCTCATATCCATAGGTTGTATGCTTTTTGATCTCTTCAAACTCCTCATCAGTCAATTTCCCCGGCTTGAGTAAAATGCTGTCCGGAACGCCAACCTTTCCAATATCGTGGAGAGGGGCGGATTTATACATCAGTTCAATGGTCTGGGGAGTCAGCATTCCCTTAAATTTTGGGTGGTCTATCAGGTGGAGCCCCAGGGCTTCCACATACTTCTGGGTCCTACGGATATGACCGCCGGTTTCATTGTCACGGGTTTCGGCAAGGGAGGCCAGGCTGTTTATGGTGGCGTCCTGGGTCAGGCTTAACTCCCTTGTCCTCTCCTTAACCAGCTCTTCCAACTGGTCCTGATACCGTTTGAGCTGTATGTGGTTGTGCACCCGGACCAATACAATGGACGCGTTAAAGGGCTTGGTAATATAGTCCACCGCCCCGAGTTTCAGACCGGCTTCTTCTTTTTTCTGGGAGCTCATCCCCGTAAGAAAAATCACCGGGATCTGCCAGGTTGCCGGATTTTCCTTAAGTTGGCGACAAACCTCAAACCCGTCGATACCTGGCATTGCAATATCCAGAAGTACCAAATCAGGAGGATGATCTGAAAAGGAAATCTCAAGGGCTTTTTCACCATCTCTGGCAACCTTGACATTGTACTTTTCCTCAAGAATCATCCCCATGAGAGAAAGGTTTGTAGGCTCATCGTCCACTACCAGCACTGTAAATTGTTTTGCATTTGATTCCATTTTTTACTCCTGCAAATGTTCCAATGCACGGGTAAGAGAGGTCAACTCATCCCGAGCCCCGTCAAAATCATACTCTTCGACCAGGGTTAAAACATTTTTAACCCCGGTTAATACCTTTTTAGATACAGGATGACTCTGCTCTATTCCCAATACCTGCTGACATAAATCATGGGCAACGGCCAGGGCGCCGGCATCATTTTCTTTTAAGAGCCCATCTAATCCGGTTGCCAGCTTAAGAAATCCCCCAATATCGGCTTCGGTGGGCAAGGTGCCCGACGACCCGATAATTTCTCCGAACGTCATATCCGGCTCTTCCAGAACTGATATCCCGGCCATGGCTCTGTCTAATGCGGTTGAAAATTTCTCCAGCATTTTTTCCTGTTCATCTGCACTGCCATGTTTTATAGAATTATGCAGATCTTCAGATACTTGGAACAGTGCTGTAGCCCCCAGATTTCCTGCAACCCCTTTTATGGCATGGGATAGTTTGCCTGCAGTCCGGATATCATTCGCCCCCAAGGCATCTTGAATCTCCCGCGAGGCCTGCTGATATTTTTGTTTAAACTGCAGCAGAAGCCGGGCCAGGAGTTCATGGTTTTGGTTGGCGCGTTCTAGGCTTGCCTCCGTATCAAAGCCATCTATGAACGGCAGTTGAAACGCCTCGGAAACGGAAGGCAAAGAAAGAGGCACTGGGTCAGGTTCTTGGTTGACAGGGGCAATCCATTTTATCAGTTTGTCAAACAGATCATCCTGGTCAATGGGTTTGGTCAAATAGTCTGACATACCGTGGCGCATACATTTTTCCCTGTAACTTGCCATGGCATGAGCCGTAACGGCCAGGATAGGCAGCTGCTGGTATTCGGATTTTGACCGGATGATTTCCGTTGCCTGATACCCGTCCATCAAGGGCATTTCAATGTCCATGAGTACCAAATCAAAGGAGTCTTTATCTACGGCGTCCACCGCCTCGATACCGTTGGAGGCGATGGTGACTCTGAGTCCGGCCTGTTCCAGAATTACCGTGGCTAGTTGCTGATTGATTTCATTGTCTTCCACCAGGAGGATCCTGGCCCCTTTGATCTGGGTAAGTTTCTTTGAGGATCTTCGGTGATTATTTTTCTTACGCCCGAACCGGGCGGCTTCCAGGCCAAAGGTTTCATGAATGGCATCCAATAAAATAGAAGGCCCTACCGGTTTAATAAGAAAGGTATTCAAGCCGGTTTTAGATGCATTGAGGAGAATGTCCTCTCTGCTGTAGGCACTGACCATGATAATCCTGGGCGGTGGTTTCAGATCGGGATGTTTCAGGATTATACGGCTGGCCTCCACCCCATCCATATCCGGCATAAAATAGTCCATGATCACCAGATCATAGGGTGTCCCGGCCACAGCAGCTCCGGCCAGGACTTCAATTCCCTCTTTTCCTGAACAGGCCTGATCCGCCTGAAAGGAAAATGTACTCAGCATATTGCAGAAGATATGGCGGGCATCAGGTAAGTCATCCACCACAAGCACCTTGAGATTTTTCAAAGATCCCTGGGGGTGATAGGCATCTCTTCCTTCCGTTTTCCGCGTACCAAACCAGGCCGTAAAAAAGAAAGTACTACCGGTTCCAGGCTCGCTTTCCACATTAATTTCCCCATCCATCATCTCCACCAGACGGCTGCAAATGGCAAGCCCCAGGCCTGTACCACCGAATTTTCGAGTGGTCGAGCTGTCTGCCTGGCTGAAGGCCTGAAAAAGGGTGGTTACCCTGTCGGGCGGGATACCGATACCGGTGTCTGTCACTTTAAATTTTATCTTTATCCGCCCGGATTCTTCCCCGGCCTTTTCAAGACTGATGACCACCTTGCCCTTTTCGGTGAATTTCATGGCATTGTTGGAAAGATTGATAAGAATCTGTCCGAGACGCAACGGATCTCCCATCAAACCAACAGAAATCTCCCGTGGGATATCCAGGAGAAACTCCAACTCTTTTTTCTCTGCTTCCAGCCGCACCAGGTTGGCAACATTTTCCAGAACCGTATCCAGGTTGAAAGGAATATTTTCCATGGAAAGCTTGCCGGCTTCAATTTTTGAAAAATCCAGAATATCGTTAATAATATTCAACAGGGATTTGGAGGCATTCCGGATCTTTTCTATGTATTGCTCCTGCTTTGCAGACAGATCCGTATCCATAGTTAGACGAGAAAACCCGATAATGGCATTCATGGGCGTCCGGATCTCATGGCTCATCCGGGCCAGAAAATCACTTTTGGCCTCATTGGCATTTTCAGCCTCCTGCCGGGCCAAAATCATCTGCTGTTCCATCTGCTTTCTGGCAATGGCCATGGCAACCTGTTCCGAGGCTGCCGTCATAATTTCCACGTCTTCCGGTGTATAATGATCCGGGTTATCATAATGCTGAACCATCATGAGACCGATCACCTTATCCCCCACGGTCAAGGGTGTCCCCAGCCATACCGCCGGCAAAGATCCCACAACCGCAAGTTCTCCTGTGGACAACCGTTCGGCCAGTTCCAGGTCCCGGAGGAATAATGGGGTGCGGGTCCGAATCACCTCCAGAGAAAGGCAATTGGTTGCAGGATCGCTGATCTGGAAAATGGGGGGCGACTCAACGTCCTTTTCATCCTTCCAATAGGGAAAATCAAGCCGATCCTCTTCCTCGTTAATCAGGGCAATCCCAAAATTCGTGGTGTCGATATAGGTGTTGATGGTATCATGAATTTTTTCGTAAAGGTCCTCCAGATCCTGGG
>PIVQ01000294.1 GCA_003354055.1 Desulfobacteraceae bacterium
GAGAAAATAATTTCAAGTGAAATAGCCAAAAAAATCTATCTGGGAGATAATTTTAAACTTTAGCATGGAACTCGGATTACAACAAAGCCTTACACTGACCCAGCAGCTGGTAATGACACCCCAGCTTCAACAGGCCATCAAGCTTCTGCAATTATCCAGACTTGAGTTGGCTGAAACGATTGAGCAGGAGATGGAGCAGAATCCAGCCCTTGAAGAATCTGGTCCGGAGGAGGGTTCTGATCAGAAAATTACTGCCCAGGAAGGTGATTCCCAGGAATCTGAAAAAGAGGCCCCTGTAAAGGAAGTAACCATTGAGGACAAGGTGCAGTCGGATACCGACTGGGAAAACTATATTAATGAATACAACTCAACCGGACGCATTTATACTGAATCCGAGAGCAGCGAAGCCCCAAATTTTGAGGCATTCACTTCAGCTAAAAAGACTCTGGATCAGCACCTTGAGTGGCAATTGATGCTGGCCTGTCTGGAGCCGGATCAAGATGCCCTCGGCCATTTGATCATCGGCAATCTGAACCGAGACGGATATCTGTGTTCTGAAGTGGAGGAACTGGCAGGGGTCGCTGAGGTTGAGCCAGAACAGATTGAAGAGGTGTTGGAAGTACTTCAAACCTTCGATCCTCCGGGTGTCTGTGCCAGAAACCTGAAAGAGACCCTTCTCATCCAGGTCAAACTTCTGGGTATTGAAAATCACATTATTGATGAGATTATTACCAACCACTTAAAAAATTTAGAAAACAGGAACAGCAAAAAAATTGCAAAAGCCCTTAAAATTTCCGTAGACGACGTCCGTGCCGCCGTTAAAATTATCCAATATCTTGAACCTAAGCCGGGCCGCAAATTTACCACGGACGAACCGGCCTATATTACACCGGATATCTATGTATACAAAATAGATGATGATTTTAAAATCGTTATGAATGACGATGGTCTTCCAAAGTTAAGAATTTCCAGATTCTATAGGGAAGCTATTGCGGACGGTAAAAAAATCCCCAAAGAGACAAAAACGTATCTCAATGAAAAAATGCAATCAGCCTCTTGGTTGATCAAAAGCATTCACCAGCGCCAGAAAACTATTTATCTGGTCATGGAAAGTATCATTAAATTCCAGCGTGAATTTTTTGAAAAAGGAATTGCCTATTTAAGGCCGTTGATCCTTAAGGATATTGCCGAAGACATTGAGATGCACGAGTCCACCATCAGCCGGGTAACCACAAACAAGTATGCCTATACCCCCCAGGGACTCTTTGAGCTCAAGTATTTTTTCAACAGCTCCATCGAAAGGACCGGCGGGGCGTCAATGGCATCGGCCAGTGTAAAAGAACGGATTCGACTACTGATCGAAAAAGAAGATTCCAACGCCCCTCTGAGCGATGACAAGATCGCAGCCATCTTACAGGAATCCGATATCCAGATTGCACGGCGGACCGTTGCCAAATATCGGAAGGTACTTAATATTCTGCCTTCCAACAAACGGAAACAACTTTAGGGAGGTTTTTTAATGCAAACAATAGTTACTTTTAAAAATATCGACTCTTCTGACTCCTTGAAATCCTACGTACAAAAAAAACTGGATCGGTTTGACAAGATGCTTGACAGTCCTGCTGAAGCCCATGTGGTGTTATCAGTTGAAAAAATAAGACATATTGCAGAAATCACCTTAACCTGCGATAAATTAAACATACATGCCAAAGAAAAATCCGAAAGAATGTACGCATCCATCGATACCCTGATGGACAAAGTCAAAGCACAGATTAATAAACATAAGGAAAAAGTCAAACGGCATATGTCCGGTGATAAAACGAGTCTGAGCGACACCCAGGAATTCAACCAGGTAGATACCGATAACAGCTTTGATCCGATATCTGAAATCGTTATTGAGCCCGTTGATTCCAAACCCATGGATATTGAAGATGCGGTGGTGGAACTTAACTCAGGAAAAAAATCCTTTTTTGTTTTCAACAATGCACGGACCGCACAGTTGAATGTTCTTTATAAACACAACAATGGAAAGCTGGGCCTGATCCAGCCCAGGGGATAGTTTAACCCATGAAAATCAGTGAAATACTTAACAAAGACTCCATCATCGCCGATCTGACCGCTGACAATAAAACCGGTGTACTTCAGGAACTGGCTGACGCTGTTGCCCCGTCTACCAAAGCAAGCCTCACGGATATTGCTTCTGTTCTAATGGAAAGAGAGGCCCTTGGGTCAACAGGTATCGGCGGCGGTATTGCCATTCCCCACGGAAAACTGAATACGGTTGAATCAGTATGCGTTGGTTTCGGTCTGAGCCAAAAAGGGATTGAATATGATTCTCTTGATGACAAGCCTGTCCATATCTTCTTTCTTTTGCTAACGCCTGAAAACAGCACAGGAGGGCATTTAAAAGTTTTGGCCCAGATCTCCAAACTACTGAAAATGGAGCACTTCAAGGACAGGCTCAAATCTGCAGATTCTGTTAATGAGATTTACGAGATCATCATGGAGCAGGATGAAGAATTCTAACACGGATATCCGAAAGGATTATCCGTCTTAACACGGATATTCCGCTGGATAATCCGATGGATAGCCAAATGGAAAGTCAAAAGGTTTATATTATAACCGGAATTTCAGGATCCGGAAAGACCACAGTGATCCAGGCATTTGAAGATGCATCTTTCTACTGCATTGACAACATGCCCATGGAGCTTGTGCCCAAGGTGCTTGAGCTGCCCTTTAAGGACCACCATAAAGTCAAAGGGGCGGCCTTTGTCATGGACCTGCGGTCAAAAACCTTTATTAAGAATTTTGTGTCCGGTATCTCAATTCTCGAGGAGATGGGAATCACCCCAACCATTATCTTTCTTGAGGCAGATACCAAAACCCTGGTCAACCGGTACAGCCAGACCCGGCGCCACCATCCTCTGGACAGTGAGAACAGTCTGCTGGACAGCATACGGTCTGAAAAAAAAACCATGCAGTCCATCCGCCAGGTGGCCCACCACATCATAGATACCAGTGAGTACAATGTTCACCGACTCAAATCTGTTATCCTGGATATGATTCTTGACCGGAAAGCCATGATCAACAGGATGAAACTCAACATTATGTCTTTTGGTTATAAATATGGCATCCCACTTGACGCAGACATTGTAATGGACTTAAGATTTTTAGCCAATCCTTATTTTGTGCCGGAACTCAAAACTTTGGATGGAGAATCTAAGGCAGTAAAATCATATGTATTAACGAATCGGGAAACAATAAGATTTTTAAACAAGTACTACGATCTTATTGATTATCTGCTTCCCATGTACAAAAAGGAAAACAAAGCATACCTGACCCTGGCACTGGGGTGTACCGGCGGCCGGCACAGAAGTGTGGCAATTGCAAGGGCCGTTTTTGAACGGCTGACCCAACAAGGCCTTACCCCCGGCATTATGCACAGGGACATTGACAGGGATATTAAAGAACTATGACTGGTATTGTAATCGTTACCCATGCCCAACTGGGCGCCACATTAATCGAAACCCTTGAATTCATTCTGGGTAAACCCCAGAAGAACCTGATTTCCATATCCATTGACATCAAACAGGACCCGGACAACCTGAGAAAAAAGATTAAAAACGGAATAAAAGAGGTGCGCTCGGACAGTGGTGTACTCATTTTTACGGATATGTTTGGCGGCACCCCGTCCAATCTGTCCTATTCTTTTCTTGAAGAGGGACAGGTGGAGGTCATTTCAGGGGTAAACCTCCCAATTCTCATGAAAGCCGTTACCTCCCGGGAAAAAATGCCCATGGAGAAACTCACCGCATCTCTTGTAGAACACGGAAAAAGAAGTATTTCTCTTGCCAGTGATATTCTCAAAGGGACCAAGCGGTCCTAAATTCAAACAACAGTTAACCGCCCCGCAGTTGGTTGCCAGGCTGTTATCTGCCACGAAAGGAGAAGGTTCGATGACTACAAATATCGGAATAAATGGATTCGGAAGAATCGGAAGAATGGTATTTAGGGCAGCTCAGGATAACCCGGATATCAAGATTAAAGCAATTAACGATCTCACAGATACCAAAACCATTGCCCATTTGCTCCAATATGATTCTGTCCACGGCAGACTCAACAAAACCGTGACTGCAGAAGACGGGTCTATCACCGTGGATGGTGAAACCATTGCGGTAAGTGCAATGAAAGATCCTGGGCAAATCGGCTGGGCTGATGCAGATGTTGATATCGTTTTGGAATGTACAGGGTTGTTCCGAAACAAGGAAACCGCTTCAAAACATCTTGAAAGCGGTGCCAAGAAAGTCATTATATCAGCGCCTGCGTCTGATCCGGATATTACCATTGTTCTGGGCGTCAACCATGAAGATTATGACCCTTCAACCCATCATATTATTTCCAATGCATCCTGCACCACAAACTGCCTGGCACCGGTGGCCAAAGTGCTCCTGGAAAACTTCGGCATTGTATGCGGGTTGATGACCACTATCCATGCCTACACCGGAGACCAGAGGCTTCTTGACTTCCCGCACAAGGACCTTCGCAGATCCAGAGCAGCTGCTCTTTCCATGATTCCGACTACAACCGGTGCTGCGAAAGCCGTAGCTCTGGTGCTTCCGGAGCTTGCCGGTAAACTCAACGGTCTGGCCGTCCGGGTCCCTACCCCCAACGTCTCTATGGTTGACCTGGTCGTGACCACGGAAAAGAATGATTTGACACCGGAAGCTGTGAATCAGGCCCTTGAGTCCGCAGCCAACACAAATCTGTCAGGAATCTTAGGCTACAGCGATCTGCCTCTGGTCTCCATTGACTACAATTCGTGCCCTCTGTCATCCATTGTCGACGCCTCATGCACAGACGTTATCAACGGAAACATGGTTAAGATATACAGCTGGTATGACAATGAAGCCGGATATTCCCACAGGATGATTGATCTGGCAGCCATGGTTGGCAAAGCGCTTTAACAAGGGAGCATAATGATGAATAGAACACCTTTGATAGCCGGCAACTGGAAAATGCATAAAACAGGTGCCGAGGCCGTGGCAGAGGCCCAAAAATTAGCTGAACTCTGCGCAGATGTTGATGGGACGGATATTATGATTGCCCCGACAAATCTATCTCTGCCCCCTGTGGCACAGGCCGTTGAAAACACAAAAGTAAAATTAGGTGCTCAAAACCTGTATTTTCAAAAACAGGGCGCTTTTACCGGGGAGGTATCCGGTGGTATGATAAAAGCTGCAGGCGCCGACTATGTGCTTATAGGGCACTCTGAACGCAGACAGTTTTTCGGTGATACAGATGAGTGGGTATGCCAAAAAACCCGCGCGGCAATTGATGCTGACCTGATTCCGGTGGTCTGCATCGGGGAAACAGAAAAAGACCGTGATGAAGAGAAAACGTTTTTTGTCCTTGACAAACAAGTCTCAGATGGGTTAAAAGGCTTGGGTCTTGACGAACTTAAGACTTTAGTCCTTGCCTATGAACCGGTTTGGGCCATAGGAACGGGCAAGACGGCCAGCGCAGAGCAAGTGGACGAAGTTCATCAGTTTTTGCGACAACTTCTGGAAGAAAAATTTTCCAAAGAGCTGGCAGGCAGAACAAGGATTCTTTACGGCGGATCAGTAAACCCTTCCAACGTTAAAGAATTGATGAGTATAGAGGATGTTGACGGCGCCCTGGTTGGCGGGGCAAGCCTTGATGCAGACAAATTTATAAACATAATAAGGTATTAGTAAAAAGATTTATTATGACAACTATCGTAGTCGCATTACATGTCACAGTTTGTATCCTCCTGATACTCATCGTACTGCTTCAGACAGGCAAAGGCGCAGAGATGGGAGCAAACATCGGCGGAGCAGGAAGCCAGGCACTATTCGGCGCAGCCGGACCGGCCAGCATCCTGACAAAAATAACTACTGCCGTGGCCATCATTTTCATGATAACTTCTCTGAGTCTGGCGTATCTGTCCGGGCATCAGTCAGAGAGCAGCGTCATGAAAGCAAACAGCGCACCTGTTGAACAGAAGAGCGAATAGCTAACCTAAATAACAAACTTGCCGAAGTGGTGGAATTGGTAGACACGCACGCTTGAGGGGCGTGTGGGGCGACCCGTGGGAGTTCAAATCTCCCCTTCGGCACCATAATAGAAAAAGCCACGGGCCGAAAAGCTCGTGGCTTTTTTAATTTGAGGCTGTTATGACGGAAGATTTTAAAATAAATTGCTACAAGTGCAGGTTTTTCTACGTCACCTGGGAGCCCACCAATCCCAACGGATGCCGTGCTATGGGCTTTAAAAGCAAGCAATTGCCTAGTATAACAGTGTACAAGTCTTCTGGTAAACCCTGCGCGCTTTTTGAGGGAAAAAAGCGTAAACATCCAGGTGGATCTTGAATTCTGATAAGCTAAGCTTATATTACCTATTATGACTTTTGACACCGCGGGGCAGGACCCCCATAAAATAGAAAAAGAGTTGGGAGAATTTTTAAACAAAAAATTCGGCGGCAACGTAAAGATTCTCTCCCCCTCCATCCATCCCCAAAAAGATGCAGTGACAGGTAGCCCGCCTTCCAAAGGGAAAAAAGAGCTGATTGACTTTACGCTCAAACCTGCTGAACTCATAGCCTTTCTGGATCAGTATGTGGTCAAGCAGGACAAGGCTAAATCAGTTTTGTCCACAAAAATATGCACCCACTTCAACCGTATCCGCCATCAGGAATCCACTGAAGACGGCATCTCAAAAATTACCGGAAATATTAAATCCAACATTCTCATGCTTGGCCCTACAGGTATTGGGAAAACCTATCTGGTAAAACTGATTGCAAAAAAGATAGGGGTTCCTTTTGTAAAAGCAGATGCCACAAAATTTTCCGAAACCGGATATGTCGGCGGAGACGTGGAAGATCTGATACGGGATCTTGTCAAGGAAGCCAATGATGACATTGAGCTTGCTGAATGCGGCATCGTCTATATCGATGAAATAGACAAGATTGCTGCCAGTCCCAATGTGGTCGGCGCCCAGGTATCAAGAACCGGTGTCCAGAGGGCGCTTTTAAAACCCATGGAAGAAACGGAAGTTGACCTGAAGGTCCCCCATGATCCGGTATCCATGATGCAGGAGCTTGAAGCCTTTCAAAGGACGGGGAAACGGAGCCAGCAACGTGTAAATACTGCCAATATTCTGTTTATTCTTTCCGGTGCATTTTCAGGACTGACCGATGTGGTTAAAAAACGGATGAGCAAACAATCCATAGGCTTTAGCGCCTCATTGAACCAGGCACAAAAAGAAATGGATCTGCTGAAAGCCACCCGGTCAGAAGATCTGGTATCCTATGGATTTGAATCGGAATTTGTCGGCAGAGTACCGGTTCGGTGCATTCTGGATGAGTTAAGCGAAAAAGATCTCTATGCCATTTTAAAGATGCCGAATAACCCGGTAGTGCTTAGCAAACGCCTTGATTTTCTATCCTATGGTATCAATATTGTTTTCACGGATGATGCCCTTAAGATTTTAGCCTACCGAGCATTCAAAGAAAATACAGGGGCCAGAGGACTTGTCAGCGTTGTGGAAGAGGGGCTGCTAAACTTTGAAGAGAAATTGCCTTCAAGCAATATCAAAAAGTTTACGGTTACAACTGCGGTACTGGACACACCCGACACTATTCTTGATAAACTGCTTGCCGGGGATGAAAAACCCAAGTTTGAACAGGAATACAATTTGGCCCTGGCAGATCATAGAAATTATATTACTGAATATATAAAAGAAAACTGGAAAGTGTTTTCAATTCGCCACGGACTGACCTTAACTGAGATACGAAGCAAAATGGTTTCTCAGTACTACACCACCCATGTCATGGAAATTGAGGACTCGGTAAAACAGATCAAAAGATTTCATGATGCCATTAAGGAAATAGAAGTTGAAGTTTCCAAAAGCTATGATCTGAACATTGTGTTTGAAGAAGATGCCACAGACTTTTTAATTCAGCAGTTTATTGATCATAGCGCGACCACCGAAGAGATTTTATCTAAAATATACAACGATTTTTATGACGGTTTCAATCTGGTCCGGGAGAAGACGGGAAAGTCACGATTCTTTCTTTCCAAAAATGCCCTGATCGACCATGAGAGTTACCTTAACGATCTTATCAGGAAAGAACTAAGATGATTGGAATTTCAAAACTTTATTGTGCCACTGTCGAACCATCCGATGCCCTGAGGTATTCACGTGAATCCGGACAACTGCCCTCCCACCTGCTCCAG
>PIVQ01001081.1 GCA_003354055.1 Desulfobacteraceae bacterium
CATCATCAGAGGGGAAACCGGGGTGGAGATTTTTTTCTTTAAGAACTTCATTACACCTGTACCTTAATTTTGGAGCCGATCCTTAGCCCAATCCATCCATTATAAATGCTCACAAACCAAAATTTAATTTATTGCAAATTGAGTACCAGCCTCAAAAGGACGGGGTTTCATGCGGTTTCCGTGGCTATATCAGGGAAACCGCCAACAAAGCTGTCTACTTTTTACCCACCTGTATACCCCAGACTGTGTAAAAAGTACACAGCACCGGGACAGACCGATGCCTCTCGAAATCAAGAACAATAAATTTTCCCCATAAATTCAGAATGATATAGAATAATTTTAAGCCCTGGCATACCCTTTGCTATATTAGCTCACCAACAAACAGATTGTTAGAATTTAAATTTAACTTAAAACCCATAATAAGGAGATGACATGTACAGATTACCGGCCGGCCACACCACTTTTGATTCGGACATGCCAGCCGGCTTGATCAGGGTATTACCAAGGGCTCCCGCCTTCTGCAGCACAAGCCCCTAAGACTAACGCCCGGATCATTTGCCATCACCCATATGAACAAGGCTGCAGCCACTTAACTGCACAACGTCCCTTCCTAATTGCCTATCACCTGATCCGGAACCCAAGTTTGGGTTCCGGATCTGCCTTTTTGGGCCGTCCTTATTTTTTTCTCTCCCAGGCCCTGCAACAAACGACTCCTAATGTATGTTGGCCTGGGCAGAAGAAACCGATTCCGAATATAACATTGAGACAGCTCAGTTCCTGATCACTCAGGCAGCGAGGTTATATTCCGTTATTATGGCAATGTGGCCCACACGACAATTATTCTGCAGGGGGGTTTTAAGGTTGTGTCGAAGATATAATTGCTCTCCTTTGATAATCATGCTATGTTATTACATACATTATAACATAGGAGGGTCAGAAACATGCAAGCTTTAAAAGTCAGAAAGATAGGAAATTCTCTTGGCCTTGTTTTGCCAAAAGAAACCCTTGCTGGTCTGGGGGTTGGGGAAAACGATATCCTTTATATCACAAGGGCGGCTGAGGATAGCTACCGAATCACTCCGTATAATGAAGAGTTCTCCAAACAAATGCAAGCGGCTGAAGATATTATGAAAGAGGATCGGGATCTTTTGCAAGAGCTTGCTTCTCGGTGAGGTATTCATGGATCACACTCGACACTATTTTGGCTATCCATGATTATCAGATCGCAGCACACGGCGGAAAGACTGGGATCAGGGATCTGGGGTTAATCGAAAGTGCTTTAGCTCGCGCTCAGAATCGCAGTCTATATGAAGATGCCTCCACACCCGAGCTTGCTGCTGATTATGGGTTTGGCCTAGTAAAAAACCATGGGTTCATTGATGGCAATAAGAGAACTGCCTATGTTGCCACACGGCTATTTTTAAAATTACATGGTATGGATTTCTCTTGCGATCCTGTTTCCAGGGTTTTGGTTTTTGAGTCCCTGGGTGCGGGGGAAATAAGCGAGGAAGAATTTCTAACCTGGGTTAAAAACAACACCATCGATCTTGAGCCACCCTCCCCTTCTCTTTAAAAAAGAACAGAAAGATTATTTCATGAAAATACTCGAAATTTATGATGATGGATCAGTCTCAAAGTTCCATGAGAAAGGCGACCGAGTCAGATTAAAAAGGGATGATAGCTGGATTGCAAAGAAAGGTGAGTCCGCCATCGTTGGGTTCCATTAAACATTTAGTACAAAGTCCCCGCAACATTATACCAAATGCTAAGTCTTGTCTATGACTTAGCTTTTCTGGATGCTGCAACTGTCTATTGAATCCCTCAAGGTTTCGATTGATATTCTTAATCATTTAGGGATCAGATGATAGTTTTGACAAGGATAATAATCCTTGAGAGAGCCATTCAACATTTTATTCTATTAAGAGCACCAGGAAAAAATCAAGCGATATTTTTGATTTGTTTTTGGGCCGTACTACACACTCCCGATTGTTATCAGTTCTAAAAAACAGCATATGAAACCGACTTAATT
>PIVQ01001082.1 GCA_003354055.1 Desulfobacteraceae bacterium
ATCATGGGAAAATCTGTTCCATAGGGATCGCCGGTTTCAGGGTTGACGGATGAAGGCCCGCTTGATCCCATACAGGATCCAAGGATATTGGAACAGATGACAAAGTACTTGTCCGTATCAATTCCTTTACCCGGTCCCACCATGATATCCCACCATCCCGGTTTGGGATCTTCAGCCTTGTAATAGCCGGCCACGTGGGAATCACCGGTCAGGGCATGGAGGACCAGAATCACGTTGGATTTATCTGAGTTGAGGGTACCGCAGGTCTCGTATGCCAGGGTAACCGGGCCAAGGGTGGCCTCGCTTTCCAGGGTCATGGGATCGGCTTGGTCGGTAAATGTAAAATATTCCTTTTTAACAATACCAACCGTGGCGCCGGTTTGGTCATGTCCGGTGTATTCACTCATGGGTTGTTCCGAATTTATTTAACCTAAATTATTAAGGGCCTGGTCCAGGTCCCGGCAGATATCATCCGCATGTTCGATGCCAACAGAAAGACGGATCAGGCAGGGATCTGCCAGTTTATCCTTCAGTTCCTGGGGAAAGCTTACATACTGGGATGAATAGGGATGGATAATAAGGGTTTTACAATCTCCGAGGTTGGCCAGATTCAGGATCATCTTCAGGTTGTCGATCAGGGTGAAACAGGCCTCCTGGTCGGCAAGGCCGAATGTCAGCATGGTTCCGAATCCCTTGTTGTTGAACTGGGATTTCGCAATCTCATGGCAGGGATGGTCGTGGAATCCCGGGTAATTGACCCAGTTTACTTTTGGATGTTTTTCAAGAAAGCCGGCCACGGTCATGGCGTTTTCCATATGCTTCTCCATGCGCACTCCAAGGGTGGACAGGCCGATGGCCGTGAGAAAAGAATGAAAGGGTGCAGGCGTGGTCCCGAAGTTGATATGGTGCTCTTTCCACATCCGGTTGAGAAAGCTCAAAGATGCATCCTTGCCGGCAAAGGGAGTAAAATCTTCAAATTTTTTCGTTTGCCAGTTGAACTTTCCGCCATCTATTACCACACCGCCTAAAGCACCTCCATGACCGGAGAAATACTTGGTGGTGGAGTGCATCACAATGTCTGCCCCGAGTTCAAGGGGACGGCAAAGCCAGGGAGAGGCCAGGGTGCTGTCCATGAGCAGGGGAATGCCGTTTTCATGGGCAATATCGGCGATTTGCTTTATATCGGGAATTTCCATACCCGGGTTGGTAATGGTTTCCATATAGACAAATCGGGTCTTTTCATTGATCGCAGCCGCCACCTCTGCAGGTTTCAGCGGGTTGGCGAACTTTACCTGTATCCCGTATTTTTTGAATACGTTGGTAAACAGACCAAATGTGGACATGAACAGGGAGGAGCTTGCCACAAATTCATCCCCGGCGCGAAGCATTGTCATACAGGCGTTGTTAATGGCAGCCATACCCGATGAGGTTACGACAGCTGCTTTTCCTGATTCCAGCGAGGCCAGTTTTTGCTCAAGGTGCCTGTTGGTGGGATTGCCCAGACGCATGTAAATATGATCCTGACTCTGGCCGGCAAAGGTCCGGCTCAGGGAGTCGGCTGTCTCATGGATATGGGCGGCAGACTGGTAAATGGGCGGAAGCGTTGCCCCTTCCCATGCTTTTCCATCAATACATTCATGAATGGCACGAGTGTCGAAATGATGTGTGTCTAAGGACTTGTTTTGGCTCATGATCCCACCTAAATCTGTTAAGAAAAGCTCAACTATCACATTGTGGTACTTCTTTGTCAATCTTAATATTTAAGATAATCAAAAACAATAAAATACCAGAGAAACCGTGCAATCCAAAGCAGAATTTATACAAATTTACCTATTTGGTCTTTACAAGATCTGTTTCGCCCATGTAAAGTAAAAGTTCCACACGACCAAGTTCCGATATTTAAAAATTAGGGGGCCGCTTGAAACTATCCATACGATGGGGAGTGATACTGGGGTGTATCCTTTTGGTCTGGGCAACCCAGATGTTTATCATGCCCTTTTCCATCGTATCGTCGCGCAAGGTCATG
>PIVQ01000295.1 GCA_003354055.1 Desulfobacteraceae bacterium
TTTTCTTGGCCGGGGAGCAGGATCTTCGCCCGGATATCCGATTGGCAGTAAATCATGTACGAACCAGTCCTTTGGAAGGTCTAAATATTCTCCAACACCTTCACAATCTGTTGCGCCGACCCAACAGGAACCAAGACCCTGGTTGACAGCCTCAAACGTCATGTAAGAAATAGCGATCATAACTTGTTCTCCGGCTTTTGTTTCCATGATCTCTTTGCCTTTCAGGTAGGGGGCAAACATCGGGCTTTCCATTACCGCGTTATCCAGAAAATCAACGGTCCAATCAAAGCCGTCAACATCCATAACGGATTTCAATGCGGCCCTTTGCAATTTTTTAGAAAAATCTCCGGCAACGCCACAACAAACGATAACCGCAGCAGAATTGGCAACTGTATCCTGACCACCTGACAGCTCTCCCAGCTTTGCGATTTTTTCTCTGTCCTGAACTACGATGAAGCGCCAAGGCTGAACATTTCCCCAGGAAGGAGCCCGCCTGGCTGCGTCCAATACCTTTTCAATTTTTTCTTTTTCGACAGGTTTGTTTTCTTCCCACACTCTGATGCTTACCCTTTTAACGATCATTTGTTCGAGATCCATAAATTCCTCCAAATAAGAGTTGTGTGTTAAGGCGAAATGGAGCCATTCCCTTAATTACGAGAAAAATATTCGCCTATGTTCGTTGCCACTTTACCCACGGCAAGGTGGTAATTATCGAAATGTTCAAAAAAGCGTGTCAATTCAGGCCAGGCCAAATAAATACAGTACGCAGGTGCAGTATCAAGAATTCTCTATTTGCACTCGTCGCAATCACTACCTACTAATTGGTAGAATTACCTGTGCTAAAAAAACCACATCTATGTTTACCTTTGCATGTATGCATCAATAGCCCAATATGTGGTTCTCTTATGAACAAGTACCTATCAGTAGGTAGGGAGCTTGTCAACAAAAAAGAATTAAGCCCATGAGTGCTTTTTGGGGGTTGACTATTAAACGACCTATTGATAGGTAAGCTCACATGAACAATACACGAACAAAAATTCTTGAAATTGCAAAAGACCTCATCCATCGAGTTGGGATCAACGCCATGAGCTATCAACACATCAGTGATGCAGTGGGTATCCGCAAGGCCAGCATTCATCATCATTTTCCAAAAAAAGAAAATCTAGTTGAAGAATTATTAAAGCAATGTCAGGTATCCTACGGTAACAACTACCAACATATTGTTGAAGGACCTGAACTTGCCCCGGAAAAATTAAGACGACTCGCCGGTGTTTTCAAAGATGGCCTGCAAAAGGAGCAGCTTTGTTTGGTCGGAGCCATTAGTACCGATTTAAACACACTTCAAGACAACTCACGCAGTATCCTCGAAGAAACGATCCAGAATACGGTAAATATATTCGCAGTCACATTCAAGCAAGGGCAGCAAGAGGACTCACTGTCTTTTACGGGTACAATTGAGGAATCTGCCTACGCATATTTTTCTTTTCTTGTGGGGATGCAGATTGTTGCACGCGTCAATGGTGGCGTAAAAGCCTTCCACCACGCTACAGAAGTAATAATCTCCGGTTTGGAAAAGTAATATTTTTTATCAAGAGTCAAATGCCCAGAATTCACCTTTGCAAATAATCATTGGCGGGATTCAACTGTATAATTTTTCAGTATGAATTTCTGATTTACCTTTGACATGACCTACGTCAGTCTCTATTATTAGAATATTATCTTATCGGTACTCCCCTAACTTTTTTATCGTCCTATTGCAGCCTCTGGGGTATCCGGAACATTAAATCGCTAATTTCACAAGGAGGCCCATGTCTTTTTTACGATATTCAGCCATTGCAGCGCTGGTGGTCATATGTCTGGGATGTTCCCGGAATGATCCTGTAAAAATCGGTATGGTGGCAGGTCTTTCAGGACGGATGTCCCAGCTGGGGGTCTCGGCCCGAAATGCGGTTCAGCTGGCAGTGGCCCAGGCCAATGAGGCCGGCGGTATCAACGGCAGACAAATCGAACTCATTATCAGGGACAACCAGGGAGATCCTTTACTGTGCGGTCAGGCCATCCAGGAGCTGACAGACCTTGGGGTTGCCGGAATCATCGGGCCCCTGATGAGCAAAATGGCTGTCTCGGTTCTTACGACTATCGAAAAACAACCGGTTGTGGTCATCAGTCCGACCATCAGCACGGATGCGGTAAAGGATATAGATGACTATTTTTTACGCCTCATGCCTGCGGCCAGCCAGGAGGCCCGGACCATGGCCTCCGTGATCATCCAGGACGGTCATCAGAGATCAGCCGTGGTCTATGATGCGTCAAACCAGGCATATACTGAACCTATATTTCAGCTTTTTAAAAAAACCTATGAAAACAACGGCGGGCAGATCGCCTATGTAAATGCGATGTCTGATGCCGACGACAAAAAATTCGGTACCATGGCCCAGGATATTCTTGCAGCAGATGTCCAGGCCCTGTACATAATTTCCAGCGGTATTGATGCCGCCTCCCTGACCCAGCAGATCAGGAAACGGGCATCAGACATTCAATTTTACGGGGCATATTGGGTCAAAACCGGAAAACTCATCCAGCAGGGTGGCAGAAGCGTTGAGGGCATTGTCATTGCCGCTCCTTTAGAGCAGGAGATAAAATCCCAGGCCTATACGAAGTTTTCTAACCGCCATAGGCAGATGTTCAACTCAGCGCCGGGTTTTGTGGGAGCTTATGCCTACGATGCCACCCAGGTTCTGCTGTCCGGAATTCGCCAAAGCCCCAAACTCACCCCGGCCAGTATCAAAAAAACGATTCTGGAACTAAAAACATTTCAGGGACTGGAAGAATCCTTTGATATCAATGAATACGGAGATGTTATACGATCAATGATGCTGCTGACCATTGATCAGGGACAGTTTAAGCGGAGACCCTGATGCCAAAACAACGCAGCCTAAAGTGGGCACTTATCGCAAGCCTTGTCCTGGCCATGGTCATTCCCCTGCTCATCACCGGCACCATATTTACCCGGGTGCTGGCGGATACCATGAAGGACCGGATCATTGCTGCCAATGAAAGCCTGTCTTATAGCTTTATCGATCAAATTGAAGCCTATTTGAACAATGCGCTCAATGACCTGCTTACCCTGCGCACCATGGTGGAAAAACAGGATTTTGAAATGCTTAACCACACCTCTCTCCTGGACTCCATACGCCAGAATAAAGACCATTTCACAAGAATCCAGATCATCAACCGCCAGGGGTATATCCGTTTTATCTCACCCTTTCACCGTAACCAGATCAATCTGGATCTGTCCAAAAACAAAGTCTTTACCGAGCCGATTCGGTCCAAAGGCCCTTACTGGTCTCCGGCCTTTATATCCTCGGATTCGAGTCTGCCTGCGGTTGCCATATCCATTCCCTTTGAAAATGGTGTTATGGCAGGGTTTCTTTCCCTGGAGAACCTGAGCCGTGCAGCTGCTAAAATCGCCCACGGAAAAGAAATCCAAATCACAATCACCGACCAGACCGCAAGTTTTATTGCCCATTACAAAGACGAACTGGTGTACCAGCGGGGATATGATCCCAATTATGCCCGGTTCAGACAGACCTACGACGGTAAACTCATCAATGAGGTCATCACTTATAAGGGGCAGTCCATGTTTGTGACTGCCGGCATGATTCCCAGAACAGAATGGGCCATTGTATTTTACCAGCCTGTCAACGAGGTATTTTATCCCATCCGCCTCTTTTATATCTATATGACTCTGGGGCTTGTATTTCTCACAGGCCTTACCATACTGCTCTGCCTGAAACATATTAACCTGCTCATCTCCACCCTGGATAAATTCACCCTTTCCGCCCGGACAATCGCCCGTGGCCGGTACGGAGAAGGAAAAACCCCTGTACAGTTCAAAGAATTTTCCCAGTTGGCAAACCAGTTCGATACAATGGCGGAAGCCATACAAACCCGGGAAATAGAGCTTAAGGAAAAAGAAGAGAAATACAGAAGCATCTTCATTGCTGCCCAGGATGCCATCCTTCTGGCGGATGCCGGCACAGGAGAGATTCTGGATGTCAATACCTTTGCCTGCGACCTGTTTCAATACAATCGCAAAGAATTCCTGACACTGTCCGTTGGCAATATTTCAGCGGATCCGGATCTTATGGGAAAGGCCCTGGCGGCAAGGCAACCCCGTATACCTGAAAGCCGACACTTAAAAAAAGACAACAGCCAATTCATGGCCGAATTATCAATCAGTTTTTTCACCCCCCTTGCCCCCGCGCTGGAAACCCCGCCGGAAAATCACACCATATGCACCATCGTGGCAAGGGATATCACCAACCGCATTGCCGGGATTAAAGAGAAAGAACAGATGCAGCAGATGCTGGGCCAGGCGCAGAAAATGGAAGCCATCGGCCGACTGGCAGGAGGGATTGCCCATGATTTCAACAATATCCTCACCGCCATTGTGGGCTATGCCGAACTGAGCAGGACCAAGGCGCCAAAAGGCTCTCCTTTGGTAAAATACACCGGCCATGTGCTCAAGGCGTCCCAGCGGGCCAAGGAACTGGTGGACCAAATACTTACCTTTGCCCGGTCATCCCGGGCTGAGAAAAAACCGGTTCAGGTCAACCTTATTCTCAAGGAGGTCAATAAGTTTATACGGGCCTCCATTCCGGCTTCCATAGAGATCGAACTTGAAATCTCCACAGACCACTGGGTAATGGCCGATCCCATCCAGCTCCACCAGGTGATCATGAACCTGTGCACCAATGCCTGGCATGCCATGAAAGAGACCGGGGGAACCCTGACACTGAGACTTGAACCCCTTCGCTCTCCCGTATCCAACCCGTCCGGGGATTTTCTACCGGGCAAGGCCCTCCAACTTACCGTGGAAGACACCGGGCACGGAATTGCTCCCGAAGATCTGCCCAAAATATTTGACCCTTACTTTACCACAAAAGGGGTAGGAGAAGGTTCTGGTATGGGACTTTCGGTTGTCCAGGGGATATTAAGGGATATGGCAGGCCACATTGAGGTAAAAAGTGTCAAGGACCGGGGCAGTGCATTTATCATCCTGTTACCTTCCACAGAAGTAACCGACCATGAAACCGTTCCTGAGTCCGTAGGTATTGTCGGCGGCAAAGAGACCCTGCTTGTAGTGGATGATGAAAAAGAGATCACCCGGGTTATGAGCCTGATTTTAACCGGCCTGGGTTACAAGGTTGAGACAAAAAATGATCCCAGACAGGCACTGGCGCTGTTCAAATCTGATCCGGAAAGGTTTAACCTGGTCCTCTCGGACATGACCATGCCGGGCATCAGCGGAAAAGACCTGGCCAAAGAATTATTAATCCTTTGTCCTGAATTACCGGTCATTATCTGCACGGGATTTCACGAAACCATGACACCTGAAATTGCAAAAGGAATGGGGGTAAAAGGTTTTCTTTACAAACCCGTGGAAAAAGGACGGCTGGCCCATGCCATCCGTAAGGCCTTAGACGACCCGGGATCTAAAAAGGAGTAACCGCACCACAAATCTATTTTGCCTCTGTACACATCCAGCGATAAACATCTCATTGAAAATCTTACAACCCATATACGTATTTCTATGTATTTACACGATATATCATCAATGATATGGCAATATTACTAATATAAGAACGATAGTTGAGATGATATCATGAAAAAAATGTGTGCTCCGTCTTACTGAACCCATCTCAGCTTTCAGTTATTAAAGGAGACACGGTTCAATAATAAATTGATATTATTAACAAAATTGACGAGCCCTCCTTTACTTGCTATATATTGTTTACTACTGAGCTAGTGAATGGAGATATAAAATGGAAACAGCTCGAATATTTATTGTCGAAGATGAGTATATTATAGCCGAAGACATTCACCTAAGCCTGAATGATATGGGATATTCCGTATGCGGAATGGCTTCTTTCGGAGAGGAAGCCATTGAAAAAGTCGAAGAAAAACGACCGGATTTAGTTCTCATGGACATCTTCCTAAAGGGAAAGATGGACGGTATTGAAACCGCAGACAAGATAAGGTCCAGTTTCAATATTCCCGTGGTTTATCTAACTGCATATGCCAATAATGACATCCTCGAAAGAGCCAAATTAACCGGTGCATTCGGATATCTGATCAAACCCTTTACAGACAAAGAATTACGTGCCGCCATTGAAATGGCCATTTACAAACACGGCATGGAATCAGAAAAGGAGATACTTTTAAATGATCTTCAGGCGGCACTGGCTAAAGCAAAATTATTAAGCGGGATGCTCCCCATCTGTGCAAGTTGTAAAAAAATTCGTGACGACAAGGGATATTGGAATCAAATTGAACAATACATTTCAGAACATTCTGAAGCACTGTTCTCCCACAGCATTTGTCCGGACTGTGCGGAAAGTTTGTATGGTAACGAGTCCTGGTATATAAAAAAACACAAGGTAGAGTGATTAACCGACACTTCGAAACAGAATATGACATGGAATCCAAGAACCTTAAGGAAATTTAATGTTAAAAATCACTCCTGATCAGATAGAGGAAGGAATGCTCCTGGCCAAGGATGTGGTTGATATAAACTATCGATTATTGATCCCGCAGGGAGAGAGAATTGAAAAAAAACATATCAGGATCTTAAAAATATGGGGTGTTCAGGAAGTTAAAATCGTTGACTCAGAAGAAACTATGCTCAATACGGAATCATTGAGCTCTGAAGATGCAGTTGCCGAAGCAAAAAAAGCCGGAGAGAGAATCTTTCAGCATGTTGACATAAACCATCCGGCAATCATGGAAATTTTCAGACTTTCACTCAAACACAGATCCAGGTCACCCCATATTCATCAGGTTGATGCCTTAAAAAAGAAATCCCCGAAGTTTAAAAAATTTGATGACCAGATACCCCCTAAGATAAAAACAAACAACATCAAGCTTCCGGAAACCCCCTTAATCATTTCCGAACTGAATGAAGTTATTGAGAATCCTTATGCCTCAGCCACAGACATCGCCAAGATTGTGAATAAAAGCACCAGCTTATCGGCGCTTTTGTTGAGAATAGTCAATTCGGTATTTTATAACTTTCCTGAAAAGATAGATAGTATCTCCTGGGCTGTCACACTGATCGGCACCAAGGAAATTGTCAATCTGGCGTTCGGTATAAGCGTCATGGATGTTTTTAAGAATATTCCCAAAGAAATGATAGATGTTCAATCATTTATTCGACACAGTCTTTTTTGCGGAATTCTGTCCAGAATTCTGGGGGCTCATAAAAACCTTGTCCATACCGAACAATTGTTTGTATCAGGCCTTCTGCATGATATCGGCCGGCTGGTAATTTATAAATATTATCCGGATCAGTCCATGGCTCTTTTATCCCTGAAAGATAAATTAAAGCGGCCCCTGTATCAAATTGAACATGAATTCGGAGGAATCAGACATACCCATGTCGGCTATTATCTGATGAAAAAATGGAACCTGCCCAGTGAGCTGGTGGACAATATTTTTTACCACCACAGCCCAAACAAGGCACGGGAACCGATAAAACCAGGCATCGTTCATATTGCAGACATTATTACCACCGGATTAGGGATTGGGACAAGCGGAGAAAGTTACGTCCCCTTTTTTGACGAGGCAGTCTGGAATAAATTGGCAATATCTCCCGGTTTATTTGAACCGGTGATTCGGCAGGCACTACATCAGCTGAAATTTCTCGGCATTTTTAATCAAGGCTGAAAAAAGAATGAACCAAAACACCCCCCCCGATAATCAAGCTGCCCGCATATCCTACTTAGAAGAGAACCGGAGATTTACCAGGAATTCAATGGAAATAGCCCTTTCACTGGGTGATTTCCAAAAACAGATCCACAAGCAGGCAACCCGTGAACAGGTGTTCCAGGAAACCCAATATCGTATCAGCAAATTGATTCCATTTGACGTTAGTGCATTCTATCTTGTGGACCAGGAAACCTCCGATCTGGCACTATCCCTGTGCACACCGGACGATCAGGTCGAGTTTATGGAAGATCAGCTGGAATTCTTAATTGACAAAGGGTTCATGGCCTGGGCAATTAGAGAACCGCGGGGCATTTCGGTTTATTCGGAGAATCATGAAAAAACCATATTTCTACATGTCATTGCAACCTATTCCCGAATACGGGGAATGTTTGTGGGTATATTTAGCGAACCTGAAAATAAAGTCCAGGATATTTCCTATGATCTGACATCCATTGTTCTTC
>PIVQ01001083.1 GCA_003354055.1 Desulfobacteraceae bacterium
ATCAGCCAACTCAGTTTAACTGAGGAACTGGCGCTTCATATAGAATCTCATCTTGAAGAAAAATCTGCGAATGCTATGGCGCTTGCTAACACGCCTTTGCTAAGGAAAGCCCTTCGTCAAAGCAATGAGGAATATAGCTTATTTAATGCTGAGGAGAGAAATACTCAAATTAAATTATTAAATCGCAGATGGATGGAAACAGATACGATTCAAGATCCTTTTATCCGGTCATATATGAACAACCCTGTCGCGGATCACCTCAAATCCCATCAACAATTGTTTCCGGAGGAGTTTGGCGAAATTTTTCTCACAAACCGGTATGGAGCGATTGTCGCCACAACTAAGAAATTAACCACCCTTGCTCATTCCCATAAATATTGGTGGCTTGCAAGTTATAACGATGGAAAAGGAAGAATTTTTCTGGATGATCGTGGTTTTGACAAAAGTGTTGGTGGTTATGTGCTTGGCGTGGTCATTCCTGTTATGGAAAAAAATGAAATTTTAGGGATATTAAAATTTAATATTAATATTTTAGGCCCGATCAGCCATATGATAGAAAATTTCAACAAATCCAATTATGGCGTCTTAAAACTTTTGCGTAGTGGTGGTTTAGTCGTTATTGCCGAGGGTATGGAGCCTCTTTCGACCCAGGCGAGCAAACCGGTTACCCGGGAGCTGAACAAAAAAGAAAACGGTTCAAAAATAATGGAACTGGATGGCAAAAAGCACGTTGTCACGTATTCACCGGTTCCGCTTACACTTGGCTCAGAAAAATATGGATTTGGCGGCAAAAAAGAATCTATTGATCAGCTTAAGGGAAATCTTGGCGAAGCCTGGCTTACACTTATTGTCCGCGAAAGATCAGATGTGCTTCAAGCGTCACATAAATCTATTGCGTTTTTTATTAAATTAGGAACTATTCTCTCGTTGGTAATGGCATTCTTAGCATTCTTTATTGGTAAATTACTCTCCCGGCCGATTGTTAAATTTTCTGAAACAGCAAAAGAAATCGGACAGGGTAACCTGGATGTTGAAATATCGATCCGATCGAAAGATGAACTTGGCATGTTGGCGGCATCTTTTAATAAAATGACTAAAAACCTGAAAATTATCACTGCCTCACGTGATGAGTTGAATCAGGAAATTGAGGAGCGGAAACAGGCTGAAAATGCGTTGAAACAGAGCGAAGAAAAATTTGCAAAAATATTTAAAAACAGTCCGATGATGATGGCCATCACAGATTTCGATGATGGCACTATTTTAGATGTAAATGAGGCTTTTGTGACACATATGGGATATAGCCGCAAGGAAGCAATCGGGAGTACGACCTTGAAGCTTGGATTATATTTAAATCCGGCAGATAGAGAGACGATTATAAAATCTTTGAGTGCCACGGGTACATTGAGCGGCGTTGAAGGCAAGATGGGCAAAAAGGACGGCAAAACGATCCGTATTTCATATTCCGGTGAAATTATTAATATCGGTGGCGTGCCTAGAGTCTTTTCAATAATAGAAGATATTACTGAACGAAAAAGGATAGAGAAAAAACTGATAGAGAGCGAAACCAGCCTCAGAAGAGCGCAGAAAGTCGGGAAGATGGGAAGCTGGTCTCAGGATTTGATCAATAACTCTCTTGAATGGTCTGATGAAGTATACAGCATCTTCAACGTACAGCTGGGAACTGTGTTAACCACTGACCAATTCTTATCTTTCGTACACTCTGATGACCGTGAATTTGTCTCAGGCGCCTGGGAAGCGGCGCTCACGGGTGGCCCATATGATATCGAGCACCGCATCCGGATGAATGGTGTTGAAAAGTGGGTCCGGGAGATAGCCAAGATTACGTTTGATATAGATGGAAAAGCACTGCATGGGGTTGGTACGGTACAGGATATTACCAAACTGAAAAATGCCGAAAAAGCGCTTCATGAGGCAAATAAAAAACTTCTGGATATGGCCATGCAGGACGGTCTTACGCAAATTGCAAACCGTCGCAGTTTTGACATAAGGCTAAAAGAGGAAT
>PIVQ01000296.1 GCA_003354055.1 Desulfobacteraceae bacterium
GGCCGGCCCCATGTTGTGGATGCCGTAAAAAACAACGAAGTCCAGCTCATACTCAATACCGGTTCTTCAAGCCAGACCCGGCAGGACGGATACGAGATCAGAAGAGCTGCCATCAAATACAAGATACCCTATGCCACAACAACCGACGGAACCCGTGCCATCTGCTCAGCCATCCAGGCAATGAAGCGGGAACCCCTTTCCGTCAAACCGATCCAGCATTATCACCAGGAAAAGTAAAGATCCTGGCCCAGGTCGAGATAGCCCGGCAAGCCTGCCAGTAGTGCTATCATGCGAGTTTGAGTGTTTCTTCTTCATACTTGAATAGAAGAACCCTTTGTGTCATATTCGGGGGCTTACTCATGATAGTTAGTTTTACCCCGTTAACGATATTTTTTTCTTTGATAGAAAACATCTTATCTGCTTGAACCATCAAGCGTAACGGAACTTTTCTTTTTTTAGGTAGTGGATTGGGGAAAGGATATTCTCATGGAAATCTTGACAACATTCCCTGATTTACCATACAAGAATCAGAGTATAAAAAAACGTTCAGTTTTGTTCATCATTCTACACAATGGGGTTTATTTATGAAAAAACTTATTATCGGTGGCCTGGCTATCCTTATCGGCGTGTCTGGATTTTCCAAATTCTTTTTCACCTTTTTAGGAATTATTGCCGGCGCATTGCCCATCCTCCTTATCCTGGGAGGTGCTTTAGCCTTTTACTTAGGATACACTGATATCCAGACTGAAAAAGATGATGCTACCCAATATGCACCCTGTGAACCCCAGACAACGCCTGTAGAGCCAGTGGTTGAAGGACCGGTGGCTGAAATAACCGATCAGGAAAAATCATCTCAGGATATTTTACAGGAACCAAAGACTGATGCCCCACCGGTTGAAGAAAAAACAACAGAGCCCACCACAACAGAAGAGACAGAGCCTAAAGAGACCGTTATGACATCTGCTGTCCCGGCTTTTAAAGGAAATCCCACGACCCTTGTATTCCACTCTATTGACTGCAAATTTTCAAAGGGGAAAAAATGCACTGTGGACTTTGTCAGCAGAGAAGAGGCCATTGATCAGGGATATAAACCCTGCAAAGTATGTAAAGCGTAAATAGCCCTAAGGCAGGTAATCCTCCCGAACCGGGGAAAATACCTCAATAGCTACACTGCTTTCCAGAATTTCGGCCCGGTGTGTCACATCACCGCCAATGCACCAGCTGTCACCCGGGCCCGCCTCAAAAGAGTCGTCACCGATGTGAAGGACTATCTTGCCGGAAATCAGATATCCGGTTTGTTCATGCGGATGAGAATGGGAAGGCAGCTGCGCCCCTTTGGTCAGTTTAAACCTGGTAAGCAGGCTTTTTTCACCATAAACAAGGGTTTTCATCTCAATGCCTTCAACCGGTTGCACATATCCGTTCTCATCGTGAGTTGCAAACATAGCCTGTCCTTTCACCTTATTATAAGAGCCTATTGATCTATTCAATTCCATACCTATTTTAAAGGGGTATTTTGACATTATCCCTTAAAATTGCAATACTAAGCCGTTTTTAATTTCCATTCAATCCAACTTAAATTTTGAAGGTAGTATGACTCCCGACACAGATTTTACCCCCATGATACTGGCCCCTGCCGGAGACAAAAACGCATTCCTGGCCGCCATGGCAGCCGGAGCTGATGCCATTTACTGCGGCCTGAAAATATTTTCCGCCCGCATGGAAGCTGACAATTTCTCCGTAGAAGAACTGGCAAGGCTGACCGAGCTTGCCCATTCAAAAGACATTAAGGTCTATATTGCCTTTAACTCCATCCTCAAAGAATCAGAGCTTGAAAAGGCCTATCGTATTCTGACAAAACTTACCAGATATACGGATGTGGATGCTTTGATTGTTCAGGATCTTGCCATGGTTGGTCTGGCACGGCAAGCTGGGTTCGAAAAAGAACTTCACCTGTCAACCCTGGGCAATTGCACCCACCCTCTTGGCCTTGAAGCTGCTGAAAAAGCCGGCTTTTCAAAAGTCGTTCTGCCCCGGGAGTTTAATATTGATGAGATAAAAGCCATGGCCCAGGCAACCCCTGAATCTGTCAGCCTTGAGGTCTTTGTACACGGTGCACTCTGTTATTCGGTGTCCGGCAGATGCTATTGGAGTTCCTGGTTCGGGGGAAAAAGCGCTCTGCGAGGCAGGTGTGTCCAGCCCTGCCGCAGAATGTACGAACAAAAAAACCAGAAGCAGCGTCATTTTTCCTGCAATGATTTTTCCGCCGATGTTCTGGCTAAGGTGCTCAAAGGAATCCCTCAGGTTACCACCTGGAAGATCGAAGGCCGTAAAAAAAGCCCCCACTATGTCTATTATACGGTCAAAGCCTACCGGCTGCTCAGGGATGACCCAACACGTAAAAAAGAGGCCCTCTCCTACCTGGACTATGCCATGGGCCGGGAATTTACCCATTATAACTTATTATCCCAGCGGGTGATTAATCCCCTGGAACACGAATCTGAAACCGGCTCAGGCCTATTTTTGGGACGGGTAAAAAATCCGGCAGAACCCTATTTTATAACCAGGGAAGAATTGCTTACAGGAGATCTGCTCCGCATCGGATATGAAGACGACACGTTCCACGATATCCAGAAGGTGACCCGTGCCATCCCTAAAAAAGGGAAATTCTTCCTGTCAAAAAAGGCTAAAGGAAGAGTGAGAAAAGGTACCCCGGTCTTTATCATTGACCGGAGGGGAAAAGAACTGGAAATCCAGATCCGCAGCCTTGAGACAGAGTTGAATGCCTTTGAACCCGTGACAATACGCCCGGTAAAAGAACCTGAATTTGAGACCAGCCGTCAAAAAGGCCAGTCCCGCAAATTCCAGTCAAAAAAATCCCGCGGCCTTTATGAAATGGATGTATTCCGCGGCCGGACAAAACCCGGTAAAGACCACACTGATACGGGCATGTGGATATCAGCCGGCGGATATGGCATCAGGCCGCAGGGAAGAACCTGGCTCTGGCTCGATCCCCTGCTCTTTCCCGAAGAAGAGCACCTCTGCCAGAGATATGTGGCATCGGCGGTTAAAAAAGGGGCGAGAAACTTTGTTCTCAATGCACCCTGGCAAATTGAGATGTTCAGGCAGCCGAAAAGCCTTAATCTTTGGGCAGGCCCATTCTGCAATGTTACCAACAGCCGAACCGTAAGCCTTTTAAAATCCCAGGGGTTTTCAGGGGCTATTGTCAGCCCTGAGCTGGACAAAGAGACATTTTTATCCCTGCCCGGGGCCTCTTCACTCCCCCTGGGTGTGGTGACCCGGGGCAACTGGCCCCTGGCCGTTTCCAGAATTATTTCCCCAGACCTTACCATCGGCCAGGCTTTTTTCAGTCCCAAAGGCGAAGCTGCATGGACCAACAAATCCAATAGCACCTACTATACCTTTCCCAATTGGCTGCTGGATCTTTCCAAGCAGAAAGAAGAGCTTCAACAGGCTGGCTACACCATGTTCGTCAATTTGAACGAACGGGCTCCCAAAGGCCTAAGAATGAAAGACAGACCCGGATTGTGGAACTGGAACCTCAAACTCCTTTAGCAATCCGTATCGTCCCAACCCGGCAACGGCTGGGTGAGGGGAATTCCATCAAATCTCCAGCAGTCGTCCTGACTGCTGGAGAAATACATCAGATCTCTTTACCAGTCACCGCCAGGATCATCCCCGTGGATCCTCCATAGTGACCTCCTGAAAACCTCACAAATCCGCGTCCATAAGAAAATTGTCTTCGTTTACCCTGTTCATCCAGGTACTTGTCAGCTATCTGTTCTTATGATATACACCTTTTAATGTGTTTATTTTATCTAGGTATTATGCAATTTAATATTGTTTTTTAGAACTAAGGGATAGACCGATGAATCAATTAAAGCAACTGAATGACAGAATTGTCAGCCGCGTAAATGTTAATTTAAGCGAGTTTGATTTTGATACGGAAAACTTTGTAACCCATGCTCTGGACCACGAGAAGATGCTGGAATTCTATGCATTCTACGGCATCACTTCCCATCATCCCATTTATTTTCATTTCAAAAATTCCAATATTGCCGGCAGTTATTTCTTGGGTAAATGCCATGTGGGGCGATCTGCCATTTACAAAAGTGATATCAGGGGGGATGAATTAAAAAGGAAGGGGGACAATATCCGCTGTGCAAAGGATATCCCCCTTGTTGAAGATGAAATGATCACGATTCGGGACAGCCTTCTCTATAAGACCCTTGTTCACAGTAACTCCCATAATCCTGAGAGCCCTGAAGAGTTCGGTATTAAAAATACAATTTCAGCCCATTACGCCAATATTCACGGTTCCACCCTTGAGGGGTGTTTTTTAGGCCCTTTTGCAACTGTTGATCTTATGAATCTTCACTCCTGTATTGTGGGTGAATTTTCATATGTTCAGACCGGTGAACTTTTCCATCGAAAAATTGATCCGGGAACCGTCTGGGTAAGAGCCCCACATTTTGAATTCAAATATAAGTTTAAAAAAGAGATCCTGGATAATTTTGTAGGCGTTAACGAAAACTACCAGCCAAGGGGAATCATCTATGATTTTGTTCATGAACGGGAACAGGAGTATGAAAAGCTCTTTGATGTGATGAACCTTGAACCGATCAATGCGCCACCGACATCTGCTGTCAACCGGTATGCCGTGGTTAAGGGTAAAATAAACATCGGTGAAAATGTGCTGATCTCCCAAAGCGCTTTTCTGGATAATGCCATCATGGGTAACGGGTCCAACGCACAGGAAAATTCCTATATTATAAATTCAACCCTGGCCGGTAACAATGTGACGGCCCACGGTGCAAAAATAATTTTGTCCGATATCGGCCTTGGTACCTTTGTGGGGTTTAATTCATTTTTGAACGGCAAATCCCAGGCACCTATCGAAATCGGTGAAGGATGTATCGTCATGCCGCATACCATCATAGATCCGGATATACCCATCAAGATCCCAAGTGACCACCTGGTTTGGGGATATATCAGTTGCCCCGAAGATATTGAAACCAATACCATTGCAATGGATGATCTTGCGGATACAAGGGATCAATTGAAAATCGGAAGAATGTCGTTTACAGGAAAGGGATCGGTTTTTATTGAAGCATTTCGAAAAAGAATCGACCAGATTTTATTGTTAAACGGGGCACTGTTCCAGGATGAAGAAAACCGGGGACATGCCCAGGATGACAAAAACATATCCTTTAACACGATTCAGCCCTATAGAACAGGTGAACTCAGGGGATTGTACCCTTCCATCAGAATTAAGCCCTAAAGGCCTAAATACCAGGCAATACTGACAGTATTAGTAGGAAAAACAAAAAGGCCATGATCACGAACTGTGATCATGGCCTTTTTCGTCTGTCAGACAGCTCTATTTAAAGAACGCCAAAAACGCATGAAGGTTGGTCAGGGGATGTGGCGGACACCCGGGGATAAAAAGATCCACCGGCAAAATGGTATCCAGTCCTTCGGTTATTTCAGGACTGCCCACAAAAGGACCGCCTGTTATAGTGCAGCTTCCCACTGCCACAACAATTTTGGGGTCAGGAACCGCTTCATAGGTTTGAAGCAATGCTGTTTTCATATTTTTGGACACAGGACCTGTCACCACAATGCCGTCAGCATGACGGGGAGAGGCCACAAAGTTGATACCAAAACGGGCCAGGTCAAAAAACGGCGTGGCCAAAACGTTCAGATCGGCTTCGCAGGAGTTACACCCTGCAGCAGAAACCTGCCGAAGCTGTAAAGACCTGCCGAACAGCTTTTTAAAATGCTGTTTGGAGTGTTCTGCAAGGGCAGGAAGATCACCGTCTGTCAACAGATCTGCCTTTTGAGCAGTGGCAATTTCGAAATCACCGGTGAACTCAACAAACGCCTTCTTGGAAACCCGCTCACAGGTGCCACAGAATACGCATTTTCCCATGTCAATTTTTTTCTGATCGACAACGATAGCATCCTGGGGGCATGCATCAGCACAGGCCTGGACAATCTCAGGAGAAGCACTTTTGTCAATAACCGGTCTTCCGCGGTACCTTGGAAATACAGCCGGCTTCTCTTTAGGATAACTACATGTCCGATAACCCTGTTCATATCTATTTTTAAGTGTATTGAGCATACAAACTCTCTTTATAATTGTCTCATTTATAATAATGCCGCAGCGAAATTTTGATCACCTGATTCTAAAGGTCAAATCCGCAGTACGACAAATTGAAACTTTTATTGTTTAGGGGGAAATCAGAAATTCCTGTATCCCGCAACGACATGGCAAGCCCGTTCCAATTGTGGAATGACGGATCCTTAACCTTGTACTTCAAGATTTTGCCCTCATCATCGGTCAGAATCACGTGGGACACTTCCCCACGCCACCCTTCATTAATGGTGACCGCAAAAGAGGCCGGAGCAAGATCATAGCTGCCGTTTTCAACCGTTGTTGTTTCAATGGGTTCAAAAATAAGAGATTCAATAAGGTTCATGGACTGCAGCACTTCGTCATATCGAACCCGTGCACGGTCATAAACATCCCCATTGGGTTTTTTATTTTCCGGAATAGTGATCCTGCTGTAATGTTCCGTGGGAAAACACCGCCTGGCATCATATCCAAGGCCGCTTGCCCTGCCGGCAGGACCTACAAGACCTAATTTATCGGCATCATGGTTACTGACGCATCCGCACTCTTCAAAACGGGCACGAACTGTTGATGCGCCAAAGAGGAGCTCAAGTACATGGGTCACCTGGGGTTTGAGTTCCGCAAGCCGTTCGGTGAGGGTTTTCCTTACTTCCTCATCGATTGCAAACCGAACACCGCCAGGTCTGACCAGCCCTTTTCCGAACCGGTTACCGCATAAGAGCAGGGACAGATTCAAAAAGTCCCCTCTGAGGCGACCGAAGTAATTCGCGGGCGGCAAAAAGGCCACATCACCACTTAACGCTCCTAAATCACCAATGTGATTGGCAAGACGTTCAAGTTCAAGGGCAATGACACGGATGATCTGAGCCCCTTTGTCCGGCTGCACAGATGTCAGCGACTCAACCGCTTGGGCCATACACAGACCGTGTCCGATGGTGGTGTCTCCTGCAATATTTTCAGTCAGGATAGGCAGTCGTTTAGCGGTTACATTATCCAGAAGGTTTTCAATTCCTCTGTGCTGGTATCCCAGCTGGATTTCCAGATGCAGGACCCGCTCACCGATACAGTTGAATCTGAAATGGCCAGGCTCGATAACACCGGCATGAACCGGTCCCACAGCCACCTCATGAATCTCATCACCATCAACCTGATAATAGTCGTAGTTACCGGGAATATCCTGGGTATAATCATTACCAAAGACATCCTCGACACCTTGGCTATTGGCATGATATCTGACCATTTTCAACCAGGGATGCCCTTCGGGACGTATACCGAACTGCTCGGCAATCTCTCTTTCAAAAATATGAAAGGGTTCACAGGTTTTAGTCAATGACGGATAGGATTGGGGAGCATCGGTCCCCGCAACCAGAAGCTGATCTTCTGTTCTTAGAACAGCCATCAGTTTTAAGGCAGCGTTGTCCTTATAACAAAAAAACTGGACAACCTTGCCCCCGTCTTTCACAATGGTGAGCGCATCTTCACGGAATGCATCAAAGGAAAGATGGGGAATCTTATCTCTATCAATATTCTCGCCGTTTGATATTTCTAAAAAAGCAGTTGTCATTTAATTCCTCCGCCAATGGCAGTCACTGCATCGATGATCGTCTGATATATTGTATCCGGAAGAAAGAAGCATAATATCAGAGATGTTAACAGCAGTATATATTGAGGCCAGACCAGGCTGGCTTTTTCTTTAAAACGACCGGTCTTATCGGATGCACCCTTTTTTAAATCCTCAAAGGATATTTTCATGACCTGATTGGCAAGGCCTGCAAAGATCACGCAAAGACTGAGGATGAAAATAACGGCAACCACATAGTGGCCGGTTTTAAAAGCGCCCATAATAATGAAAAGCTCACCGATAAAGATACCAAAAGGAGGAAATCCGGAGATACCTGCAAACCCTGCAAAAAAAGCAACGAATGTCTTTGGCATACGACTGGCCATCTCTCCGGTATTCTTGATGAACCGATCCCCGTACCCCAATAAAATATTTCCGGATGACAGGAACAGGGAAGATTTAATCAGGCTGTGGTGAATCAGGCAGATCATGGCGCCATAGGCGGCAAG
>PIVQ01001084.1 GCA_003354055.1 Desulfobacteraceae bacterium
CTATTTTCTTCCCGGTCCGGCTCCACTCCATGACGGCCTTGCTCTGAATCTTTGTTGCTGCATTGTAAAACGGATTCATCCTCGCACCTCCTCGGTTTCTAATAATGCTTTTAATGCATTCCTGGCCTGCTGCGCCTGTTCTTCATGTTCGTCATCCCGTGGCGCCAGCACATCACACCCCCATGCCACCACACCGGGCAGAAACGTTCTTGCCACAGGTTTCAGATCCTCGCCCAGGTTGCTGAAAAAACTTGAAACCGTATAGGCCAGTTCATCCTCATCAAGGCCGTTTACAAACTGCCGGATAAATTCGCTGCAGATATCAGGATTCTGATCCCATAACCGGTTCGCAAGCCTGACAATGGTATTGATCTGTTCGGCGGCCTCCTGGGTATCCAAGGCGGAGAGCCGAAAATTCATCAACGAATCAAAAGCGGCATCATCCTGATTTTCCAGGGCAGACAGGTGTTTATTCCGAGCTCTCACCCGGATATTGGCCAACTCCGGGCTGTTGGTCATGGCAAGCTGCAATAATTCAGAGTCATTTGCAGTGGCCCCGGTAATGGCTTCATCAACGGATGCCTTAAGCCTGGCAAGGGAGAGTTTCCCCTTCCAGAAGATCCTTGGCTCCACCTGTGCAATTATATCTTCAAGCTTGTCGGCAAGGGCATTTTCAAGCTGGGGCGCACCGGGCTCTCCAAGAAGAGCACTGCCCGTATGAAGTTTTCTGCTGATCTCAGCCAGCTCATTAATCACAGAACCGACCTCTTCGGCACTGATCTCTTCCAGCAAAGATGTAATGATATCGGTCAGAAGATCCGGCGGTACGGCGTTGAGTTTTTCCAAAGAGATATTAAGGGAGCCTGCAAGGATGTTGATAAGAGAAGGTAACAGAGAAAAAATACCGATTACTTTTGACGGATACTGCCAGATGACTGTATTGACCATTTCCACAAAGGCCAGGGCATCAGGGCCGGATCTGTCCGCCGCTTCCTTGAGTTCGGCAAAATCAACCGATGCAATCCATTTTTGAATCCCGGGCTCAAGGGTGGTGGTAAAAAAGTGAGGATCGGTTTTATGGATATGGCTCACAAGGCGGGCAAGACTTGTCAAAACACTTCCGGTCCTGCCCTGCCCCGTTTCGGTCAAAAGGGTGTGCAGCAGATCTTTTGCTGCACCGTTTTTTCCCAGGTTTATGCCGGACAGCGCATCGGTAAGATCGTTGACCAGTCCCGGCAACAGGCAGGTTAAATTGTTTACGAAATTTTCATCTTCAAATAGTGTTTTTATCTCATTTTTGTCAAGCAGGTCTTCCGGTCGTGACAGCTGATTTTTTACAATGGATCCGGTAATTTTAGAAACCTGTGTTTTGATTTTACTGTCACCGGACCAGGTTTCGAGCAAAAGGGGAACAAAATCAATAATGGCATGCCGGGCCTCTTTTGTTGCCAGGATGTCTTTAAGAACCGATTCAAGAACGGTTTTTCTTTCTCCAGACCTGACCGCTGGGGCTTTGACTCTTTTGATTTGTGATAATGTATCATTCATAAGACGTCTCTCCTGTAATGGTATGGGTTAAGCATCAGGCCACCTTCCGGGTCTCTTTTGTCAGACCCAGCAGGTGCTTTCCAAGCCGTTTGCCAAGGGCCAGCAGAGAGAATGTAGGAGGAAGTCCCCAGGCTTCCGGGATCACGGAACAATCACAGACATAGAGGTTTTCAAATTGGGTCTGCAGGTTGGTGTCCAGGTGTTCACCCAGTTTTATGGTCCCCCCGGGATGGGCGGCAAGCACCCAGCTTCGATAGGTCTTTTGGGCACCGGCGTTCTCAAGGATTTTTTTTGCATGGGAAGCTCCCTTGTCCAGTTTATTCTTATCCGCGCGGGACAGGGTCTTCCATACAAAGCCGTTGTCCTTGATCTGGCCGCCCAATCCGTCTTTGACCTTGATCATGATGGGAACGACGTCTGAGTAGGAAAACGCCTTTCCAAATCTGAAGACCTCAAGGTCAAAGGCGATTTTC
>PIVQ01001085.1 GCA_003354055.1 Desulfobacteraceae bacterium
ATCAATGTGATCAACGGATACCAGGGGGAATTCTCCTGCTCTCATCCCGGATTTATGGCCATAGGGGCATATGTTTCATCTATTTTTACTCTATTGCTCTTTACCAACGATAAAATTTTCGGGGCGGCTTTGCTCCCCCCTGCCCTGGGTCCCTGGCTCTTTCCTTTGACCCTTATAGCAGGCGGCGCTGCAGCTGCAATCGGCTCTTTAGCCGTGGCTATTCCCTCATTTCGAACCCGGGGGGATTATCTGGCCATTATCTCCCTGGCATTTATGTTCATTGTAAAATCCGCCGTGGAAAACCTCAATATCATCGGCGGCGCAAGAGGTATGGGCGGGCAGCCGGATTTTGCACCGTTGCACGTGATTTTTATCTGGACCATGCTCTGTATCTGGATCGTACATAACTTTGTCACCTCCATTATGGGCAAGGCACTGAATACGGTGCGGGACGATGAGGCAGCCTCGGAATCCATGACCATCAAAACCCGGAAAACCAAGATGACCTCATTCATGTTCGGCGCCTTCTGGGCAGGTATTGCAGGCGGACTGTTCGCCCATGTTCTGGCCTATATCAACCCGGGCATGTTCAGCATAAACCGGCTGGCTGAAATCCTTGCCATGGTCTATTTCGGCGGGCTGAATTCAATTGTCGGATCCATTGTCGGTGCCGTTTCCATCAATGTACTTGGTGAAGCGCTTCGCCCTCTGGAATTATTCAAGTGGATCATCATTCCTCTAATTTTGATCTTTGTCATGATTTTCAGACCCTACGGCCTGATTTCATTCAAGGAAATCAATGCCAAAAGATTGTTAAGAGCCAAAGCGAAAACACCTGAGGATCAGGATCCCATTGCCCAAGACAGCAAGATAGGAGCGTAAATTCATGTCATCATTGCTCAACGTTTCCAACATGACCCATTATTTCGGCGGGTTGCGGGCAGTTCATAATTACAATCTGAACATTGCCCCCCAGCAGATCACAGGACTGATCGGCCCGAATGGTGCAGGAAAAACCACTATTTTCAACTTGATTACAGGGGTGTACACGCCCACCGAAGGATCCATCACCCTTGAGAACCAAAACCTCGTCGGCCTTGAGACCAATGAAATTGCAGCTAAAGGCCTTGGGCGAACCTTTCAGAACTTAGCCCTATGGCGGCACATGAACGTATTGGACCATATTAAAATGGCCCATTATTCCCAGCTGACCTATGGGTTGTTCGGATCTTTTTTCAATACCCCGGCCTGCCGGCGACAGGAAAGCCAGGTCGAGGAAAATTCATACCGGCTTCTTGAATTATTCGACATCAAACAGCATGCAAATCAAATGGTCACCAACCTACCCTACGGAGCACAGCGCCGGGTGGAAATGGCCCGGGCCATGGCCACCAACCCCAAGGTTCTGTTTCTGGACGAGCCCACCGCCGGCATGACACCTGACGAGCTGGTGCAGATGATAAAGATCATCCGCCAGGTTCACGAGGATTTTAAGGTGGCCATCTTCCTCATCGAACACCGGATGAAATTTGTCATGGAGCTCTGCCAGTATATCCAGACCCTGGTGTTCGGCGAGATAATTGCCGAAGGACCGCCGGAGGAAATCCAGAACAATCCCGAGGTAATTGAAGCCTATCTGGGTAAGGAGGACCTGACCTGATGCAACTGAAAATTGAGAATTTAAAAGTATCCTACGGCAATATCAAGGCCCTTCACGGCATCAGTTTTACGGTTGACGCCGGTGAGATCCTCACAATCATCGGTGCCAACGGTGCAGGCAAAAGCACAACCCTTCGGGCCATCTCACGAATGGTTCCGGCAGAACAGGGATCCGTTCTGGAATTTGAAGGCCAGAATATCCTTAAGTACGGCACGGATAAGGTCGTGTCAAAGCTGGGGATCTCCCACGTGCCTGAAGGCCGGAGGATATTCGGAAACCTCACAGTTACCGAGAACCTGACCCTGGCCTGCTTTGCCAGAAAAGACAAGGATCAGATCACAAAAGATCTCAAGTGGGTATT
>PIVQ01001086.1 GCA_003354055.1 Desulfobacteraceae bacterium
GGAGGGTATTGTTTGATGAAACCGTTTAAAAGCTTTTTGAGCAGAGAGATGGAAGCTTTTCTTGCTTACCGGAAAGGACTGGGGTACAGCGATAAACAAATCAGGCTTCATCTCCTGACCTTTGACAAATATATAAGGAAGCAGTCAGATCCTTCAAGCATTTGGAATCCTCATTTTTATATAACCTTCAGAGATGAAATTGAGCTTGAGCCATCTACGGTAAACACAACCCTATACGCTGTTCGATGCTTTTTTGATTATCTGAGGCGACAGCAGAGCAACCTCAATAACCCCTTAAAAGATGTTCCCGGCCTGCCTCTGCGTGCGTTCATCCCTTTTGTATTCTCACCGGAACAGGTAGAACAATTGCTGGATGTGGTAAGCGGCCGAATCAGGCAAAAACAGAAAGTCTTTCTTAAAGATCTCAGTGAGTATCTGGTGACGCTGCTTCTGGCCCGCTGTGGGCTGAGGATTAATGAACCCCTGAGGTTGAAGCTGGAAAATTATCGGCCGAGTGAAAAAACAATTTACATAGAAAAAACCAAGTTCAAAAAGGACCGTCTGATCCCAATACCTCTATCCGTTGCGCAACAAATTGACAATTATCTATCCAGCAGAGTCGCCTTGATTGAAAACGATCCCAATCCTTACCTGTTCATAGGAGGTGTGAAAAGCAAACTTGGCGCTCCGCGTATTCGCTCTATCTTCCACGATGCCGTACGTCAAATCGGCATCCACAGTCCCAGGAAAGTCATCGGTGACACGGTTTTTGGGAAACCGACTCCGCACAGCTTACGGCATTCTTTTGCCATCAATACCCTTAGGTCAGCCATTGCCCGGAAACAGTCGCCTCGGAATGTGCTGCCGGTGCTTGCCACCTATATGGGCCATGCTAAATACCTACACACCATGAAATACCTGAGGGTGGTTGATGCCGAAAGCAGAGGTAGACTGCTCAACTTTGCCGGCACCCGGAGGGAAGAGTCATGAGGCTGACCAGCTATATCATTAAATTTTTTGATCAATACCTGCCCCTTATTAAAGGGTGCAGCCCCAACACGATTAAGAGCTATCGGGACACAATGTCTATTTTTTTACCTTTTGCCGCCGGGCATCACAGGATAACGATAGATTCGTTGAAGCTTAAGCACCTTACAACTGATTTGATTTTGGACTTTCTTAACCAGCTTGAATCTGGCCGAACCAATACGGCCAAAACCCGGAATCAACGTCTGGCTGTCTTGAAATCCTTTGCCAAGATGGTTCGCTTTATGTCTCCGGAAAAACAGAAATTAACGGATGCCATCCTTGCCATCCCTCAAAAACGTAGCCAACGAAAATTGATCGGATTTTTATATCCCCAGGAGATCTATAAAATCTTAAACACAGTCAAACTTGCTAAAAAAGATGGGTTCCGGAATTATGTTCTTTTACATCTTTTGTATGACACCGGTGCCAGAGCAACGGAGATCGCCACGCTTGAACTGGATTATTTTGATTATGAGAACAGAACCCTGGCTATCCTTGGAAAGGGGAGCCGGTATCGGCAGGTTGAACTTCTTCTGAAAACGGCTGAACTTGTTCATCAATATGTTGCCAAGTACCGTCGTTCCCCCAGTATCCTTTGTAAAAAAAGTTTATTCATTAATCAACGAGGAGGCGCCCTGACACGCCACGGTATCAACCGCATCTGTAAAAGGTATCTTGACAAAGCTTTAAGTCCTAAACGACTATCTCTAATGCACCCTGTTCACAGCTTCCGGCACTCCTGCGCAGTCCGGATGGTATCTGAGGGAAAACCCATATCTGAAATTAAAAATCGCCTGGGGCACTCCAATGTTCAATCTACAATGGTCTATCTGCAATTGGATCTGAATCAAAAACGGCAATTACAAGAGGATTTTATCAGGTTCACCCGGCAGCACCTTAAATCAGATCCTAAAATAGATGAACTGGTTCAATGGGAAAACAAACAAGATATACTTGAGTGGCTGGACAGCCTTTAAATATCTTCCAGG
>PIVQ01001087.1 GCA_003354055.1 Desulfobacteraceae bacterium
CCGAACAATTCGCTTTCCAGAAGGGTCTCAGGAATGGCAGAGCAATTCTGAACAAGAAATGGTCTTTTAGCCCGGCCGCTTCCCTTGTGGAGCTGCTCTGCCACCAACTCCTTGCCCGTGCCGCTCTCACCGGTGATGAGTACATGGAATTCTGTGTCTGCATAGCTTCGGACCAACTCCATACTCTTATGGAACTCCTCGCTCTGCCCGATAATGGAGTTCTCTTTCTTCATTCTGGACAGGGCGGACTTAAGATGGGTGGATCGTTTCCGTTCCAGGGAGTAGAGCATGGCATTGCTCATGGCAATTGAGCAGATATCCACCAGGTTCTGGAGGGGCTCAAGATATCCCGCATCAAGGTTGAGGCGATTTCTTTCCGGGGTTGTATCTATGATCTGTACGGCACCAAACACCTCTTTTTCCATGAGGAACAAAGGGAAACAGAGAATTTGGCTGCTCTTAACTGCAAAATCTTCTTCAACCTCTTTATTATGTCGACGGTCACTGCCGGTTTCGGCAATGGTCATCTTTCCGTTTTCAATGACCCAGCCCACAATAGAAGGGTGACTTGCCTCCAGCACAACCCCTCTTATGTTTTCACTTTCTGCCCCGGCAGCTTCAACACATACATAGGACAACTCTTTTTTAATCCAGATAGACCCGCGCTGAACATTCTGGATTTTCAGCAGGGCATTGAGAAATTTCCTCTGCAGGGCATCCGGATCCAGCTCCTTGAACAACTCGTAATCCATTCGCCGAAGCGCCTCTTCCCGATCAATCATGAAATAAAACCCTATTAATTAAATTTAACAACCAGGTATTAAATACAACTAAAAATACCAGAACCCACTAACGATATTTAAACACAAGTTCAATATATATAATAAAATCAAATATATCAAATTATATCTTTAATGTGGCACAAATAATGTATTCATAAACATTTGACTAAGTTTAAACACACTCCCTTTAGGAGGATACAATATGGAACAACGGATAAAAATAAGCAGCTTAGACACAGCAAAACTCACCTGCCCTGAATGCAGACGAACCAAAACCCTGCAATTATCCGAATACAAATTGATTAAACGCCAAACCCGGGTAAAGTACACCTGCCGTTGCGGCCACACCTATCTTGCGATTCTGGAAAAACGCTCAGGCAAAGAGAAAGACACCCACCTGGCCGGCACCTTTTCAAGCAACGGAGATCTGCGGTGTGCCGGAAAAATGGTGATAAAAAAGCTCGACTCAAGCGGTCTGACCCTGAAAACAAACCTGGAACAGAAACTTCTGCCCGGCATCAACCTCCGCGTGGAGTTTGTTCTGGATGATGCCAAACAGTCTGTGGTGAAAAAAAATGTCCGGGTCCTGGCCAGAAACGGATGTTACCTGACAGCCGAGTTTGCCTCAAAGGAGCATTTTGACAACCTGGGTCCTTATCTTTTCTTTAACAAACTATATGTATAGCCCTGGAGACATTATTATGTATACCCCCGCTTATATATGTGTAGGCCTGGTTATTTATATGTTTATAACCATGATAATTCACATGAGGAAATAAGGATCCACATCAACGGCAATGGATACGGACTTCACTCGGCTGATCTCGGGATCAGCCGACATGACAGAGACCACTCTGTTGATAGCGCTTGCAGAAACGCTTTTAATAAGGATCTGCCAGCGAAACCTTCCGGAAATCCTCTGGATTGCCGCTTCAATGGGTCCCAGGATCTGAACTTCATGGTCACGGGGATTCAAACGGTTCAGCACTTCGGCAATCTTTTGGGCATGGGCGCAGGTTTTGTGCTCATCCTTACCTGAAATTTTTAATTGAATCATCCGTGTAAAGGGCGGGTACATCAATGCCTTCCTAAAAGGGGCTTCGTGATTGAAAAATTCCATATAATCCTGACGGCGAGAGGCTTCAATAGTAAAATGGTCGGGATTATAGGTCTGCATAATCACCCTACCTGGTTCCTTGCCCCTGCCCGCCCTTCCCGCCACCTGCGCCAGCA
>PIVQ01001088.1 GCA_003354055.1 Desulfobacteraceae bacterium
AACGGTATCGTAAAATGGTTTAACGACTCAAAAGGTTTTGGATTTATTGAACAACAAGACGGTGGAAAAGATGTGTTTGTACATCATTCAGCCATTAATTCAACCGGTTTTAAATCCCTCAATGAAGGGGATAGTGTTACATTCGACATTGAAGACGGCCAAAAAGGCCCTGCAGCAGCAAATGTAACCGTGGTTTAGTAAACCGTTTTATTTGCAGCAAAAAAAGTCGTCGTATGACTTGAAAGATAAAAGGCCCTGAACAGAATATCGTTCGGGGTCTTTCTGTTTCTACGAAAGACACTCATCCTTTTCGCAAAGATTGATGTGGATAAAAAACACTAAAAGCCAAATAGAGAATTTTATATCTATGAAAATGTGTCAAGAATGCGCTGAATGTTGTAAAAATTACCCTTTAATAAAAGTATCTAAAAATGAAATAAATTCATTAGAACTATTTACAGGATTGCATTTTGGTACACCCATAAACTCAAAAGGTATTGAATATGAAGGATATCTTTTACAGTTTAAAGAAAATGGAGATTGTTTTTTCTTAAATGAGGATAATGGCAGTTATTCTTGTGATGTGTATGAAGTGCGGCCAGAAATTTGTAAAAAATATCCATCAAACCCCAGACAGCAAGAAGTCTGCGCCTTAAATAGGGAAAAATTATTTTCCTGAATTTAAACATAAATTATTAAAAATGATGAATAGATATTAAGGGTCTGTTCAATAATCTTTGCAGTTAACAGTTAGGTTAACCCCATTCCAGTATAAGTCTTTTTTTGAAAACAGGTCCTTGCGGTGGCAGTTCCCCAGCGTTGCCCTTGGGAAAGCAGTTCCATAAACTGATCACCATCTTTCACCACTCGGCCTCCCACGACATCGACACCACGGGCAAAAAGCGGATCAGGAAAATACCCTGCTGTTGGTCCGACAATGGATACAAATGCGTCGGAAGAACAATTGCCAAGGATATCATCAAGGCTATTGTTCAGTACCGTCGTACTGGTACATAATACCTTATTGCATGATTTCAGATTACCTGCATCCAGGGTAATTGGCAAATCGGGATACTTTTTTATTAACAGCTCGTTTTTTTCAATAACAATTAGCTGGGCACCGGCATCCCGGATCGTTTTTACCAGCCCGGGAAACAAACCAACCATTCCGATTCTGTCTCCTTTTGATATCGCCAACAACCCCAGCGAATCCGTAGCCGATTCTACCTTGAACCGGGTTGTTTTCATAACATGCTGACAAATTGCATTAATGGCGGCAAGACTTATCATCTCTTTTATTGGATCTTTATCGCCAAATTCAAGCGCAAGGTTTTTAGGATTTTTTCCGATAAAATCATCCGGTTTCAAAGTGGTATAGTCTTCCATTTTTTCATCCGGCAAAAGAACGTAACTGACTCCAGCAGCCCCACCCTCAAGACCGATGGCCATAAATTGGGCGTCCTTTTTTTGTCCCCCTTTAAAAAATGGCGGAAAAAACAGAGTAGAAACCAATGGAATTGTAGATCGTGATGATAATTTTTCGATCATAATTTTGAATTCATTTTTAAGACTCATCATCATCCCCTATCAAGACAAAATATTGTTGTAAAGAAATATTCCGCTGTATTCCTATTTAAACCCGGAGCTGAATACCGTCCAAAAACTAAGGATATCCTAAGCCACCAGAATATGGTACGCTTAATACTCCATGAAACCCTTTGGATCCATACGCTTGATTCCCCCCTCAATCCTTTTGATAATTATCCTGCTTTTATTTTTGGGGCTGATGGCCGGTCCCGGATTCTCAGCAGACTCAGATATCACACTCTCTCCGGATCCTTATGTTCTTTTGGATTCAAATAATTTCCAGGACCTTGAGTTCTATACCCTGGACAATGGCCTGCGGGTGGTTTTGGCACCTCAAAAGGACCTGCATACTATTACGGTGAGATGGTCTGTCCAGGTAGGGGCAAGGGATGAACAACCCGGTGAGTCAGGATATGCCCATTTGTT
>PIVQ01001089.1 GCA_003354055.1 Desulfobacteraceae bacterium
GATCTTGGGAAAAACATCCTGAACCACCTGGGATACGAAGTCACGGCAACAACGGACAGCAGGGAAGCCTATGAGATGTTCAAGGCAGATCCGGATCGGTTTGATCTGCTGATTACTGACGTGACCATGCCCAAAATGCCCGGAGATGTCCTGACCCAGAAAATACTTTCCCTGCGTCCTGATTTCCCGGTGATTATCTGTACCGGATACAGCGAGCGCCTGTCCAGAAACAGGCTCAAAGAACTCGGCATCAGAGGATTCAGTATGAAACCCCTTCTGCTCGGGGAAATCGCCAAAAAAATCCGTCATGCACTGTCAGAAAAGCCCTAACTTTAGAAGGTATCCTTAAGTATTAAAAATAAACCAATATCTAAGATTTGGTTTTTCGAGGCGTCACCCCTTTTTGCGGACATTCTGATTTAAGAACGCACCTGTGACAATGGGGGCCCACCGGCCGGCAGGTTCCCTGTCCGAATGCCACCAAGATACCGTTGACCTCTTTCCAGTGTTTCCGCGGAAGTTTTCTTCGTAAGACTTTTTCAGTCTCTTCAGGGGTCTTGGTTCTTACATACCCCCAGATATTCATGATCCTATGCACATGGGTATCCACACAGATGGCATCCTTGTCAAAGGCAACCGCCCTGACCAGGTTGGCGGTTTTACGCCCTACCCCGGGCAGGGTGACAAGTTCGTCTATGGTCTCGGGCACATGTCCGCCATATGCCCCCAGAGCCTTGGGAAGTTTAGCCAGATATCCGGCCTTGGATTTATAAAATCCAGCCGGAAAGATAAGCTCCTGAATCCGTGCCTGGGAAAGCCCGGCCAGCCCAGCAGCATCCGGAGCCTCCCTGAAAAGCCGCTCTGAAGCCTTTGCCGTGACCTCATCCTTGGTTCTGGCTGATAAAATGGTGGCCACCAAAACCTTGAATGGCGACCGGGTCTGCACGGCAATGAGATCCACCACGGGTACCTGGTAATCTGCCACTTCCTGTTTAAGTATCTTGATAAAACGGGATATATCTACCTGCATGGAATCTCCAAGCTTTCTGTATTCATTATTTCTTCAGCGATTTCTCAGCGGATGCAGATCCGGATCAAGAATCTCCTGAAATCCATCCAGAGGAGAGACCCGGGTTTTGACCCCGGTTTTGAAGTCCTGCACCTGAAACCCACCGTGATTGGCAGGCAGGTCATACCGGATATCCGGAATCAGGGTATGGCCGGGTTCAGATGAGACGACCATCTGATAGCATTCCGTGTTCTCAACACTGTTAATGGCCATGTTGGCGCACAAGGTCTGAAAAACAACGCGTTGGGGTTCATAGGCATAGACACGGCCTTTTGGCCCGACTAAATTTGAAAAGACAAGGGTATGGGCGCCGATATTCGCCCCGATGTCCACAACAAAATCACCCTCTTTGCAAATCTGGTTAAAAAGCGCGGCTTCCCCTTCTGAAAACTCACCATAGGTCTCAAAGGCCTTACCGACATAAGTATCGTTTTTATTGTACAGGACATAGCCGTAACGACCTTTGACGATGCAATTATATCCACTTGCTTCCAGTATTTTTTTAAACATCCAGGATATTTCCTCCGGGTTCACGGCCCGTGTGGCAGGATAAAGGTTGATACTCCCTGTGTTTTAGGAGCATAGGAGAGTAAAGTCAAGGCAAACCCAATCATGCTAATTCAGACGAAAAGTATCAGCATATGGTAAAATAGTTAAATAGTGACGTTATTTTTCAATATTTAGTGACGCTAATGCTCCGAGATTAGGTAGGCGGCTGTAATAATGGGCTTTTCCCTATTGGTATATAACCTGCTTACTCATGGTCAGCAACTAATTCAACTGGAGGAAAGCTATGCATTATGATTTTATAATTATCGGTAGCGGATTCGGCGGTAGCGTTTCCGCTTTGCGTCTGGCGGAAAAGGGGTATAAAACCGTTGTCGTTGAACAGGGGCAGTGGTTAAATTCCAATGATTTTTCACGGGCGAAAACCAGCCTGC
>PIVQ01001090.1 GCA_003354055.1 Desulfobacteraceae bacterium
ATTTCAATTTGACAAAGCCGTACAAATTAAGATACTGTCCCGGCCAGTTCACTGGGGGTGCTTTTTTGCTGAGAGATAGGGAAACCTTCAACCCTTGGAACCTGATGCGGTTAATACCGGCGTAGGGAAAGTGTATAGAGTCATAAATAGTTATTTGTAGTATTCCCCCTCCTGTATTGCCCCCATCAGATCATCCCCGGTGTGAATTTAACTGCCGGAGGTGTTATGAAAATTACTTTAAACGGATCTTCTGTCAATACGGAGAGTTCCGATCTTGCAGCCCTTGTGAAAACCCAGGGGCTTGATTCCTCATCCCTGGTCATCGAACACAATCTAAACGTTGTCAAACAAGCTAGTTGGGCCACTACCCCTGTAAGAGACGGGGATACCATTGAGCTGCTCAACTTCGTGGGAGGAGGATGATTCATGGAAGACCTGTTAACTCTTGGCCCGAAAACTTTTTCCAGCCGGCTGCTTACCGGCACGGGGAAATTTGCCTCAAAAACCCTTATCACCCCCATGCTTGCCGCAAGCCGTTCTGAAATGATCACCGTGGCCCTTCGCCGGGTGGATCCCGGGGCAGATGGTCAGGATAGTATCCTGGCCAACATACCTGATTCAGTGACGCTGCTGCCCAATACTTCAGGTGCCAGGACGGCTAAAGAGGCTGTCCGCATTGCCAGGATCGCCAGGGAAGCCGGTTGCGGGGAGTTCATCAAGATCGAGGTGATCACGGATATGCAGTTCCTGCTGCCGGACAACCATGAAACCCTACGGGCTACGGAAATTCTGGCCAAGGAGGGATTTGTCGTCCTGCCCTATATGATGCCGGATATCACGGTGGCACGTCAGCTTCATGATGCAGGTGCCGCCGCAGTCATGCCTTTGGGATCTCCCATCGGCTCTAACCGGGGCCTGGAGATGCGTCCCATGATCCAGCGGATTATTGATGTAAGTAAGTTGCCCGTGATTGTGGATGCCGGTATCGGAAAACCGTCCCAGGCAGCCGAGGCCATGGAGATGGGGGCGGATGCCGTATTGGTCAATACCGCCATTGCTACGGCTCAGGACCCAACCCTTGCAGGCCGTGCCTTTGCCTTGGCTGTCGAAGCCGGACGCCTGGCATACCGGGCTAAGCTTGCCGGACAAAGTGTCACGGCCCAGGCATCATCCCCATTGACCGGATTCCTAAGGGAGTAGCCCATGTCTTTTTTAGATCTGGCAAACCAATATCAAACATTTGATTTTGATGGATATTTTCAGGGAGTCACAGCCACCGATGTGGGCACCAGTCTGGGCAAAGCCGGGGATATGAACCGCCTGGATGTGTACGACCTGCTCAACCTTTTATCACCGGCCGCTGGACAGTTTCTTGAGCCCATGGCACAAAAGGCCAGGGATTTGACCCTTCAGTACTTTGGCCGGACCATCGGTTTGTATGCCCCCATGTATATTTCCGATTTTTGTTCCAACCACTGTACCTACTGCGGGTTCAATGCCGTAACAGATTTTCCCAGAACTCGCCTGACCATGGCTGAGATTGAAACAGAGGCCGCGGCCATCTCAGCCTTAGGCATCCGCCATATCCTGGTGCTCACAGGGGAAGCCCCCGCCAAAACCCCCATGGAGTATCTGGAAGAGACTGTCTCAGTCCTAACCCGGTATTTTTCTTCCATTGCCCTGGAAATATTTCCTATGGAAGAAGCTGATTACCGGCAATTGCAGTCTGCAGGGGCAGATTCTCTGACGGTTTATCAGGAAGTCTATGACCAGGCCCTGTATAAGGAAGTTCATCCCAAAGGGCCCAAGTCTGACTATGCCTTTCGTCTGCTTACCCCCGAACGAGCGGCCAGAGCCGGAATGAGAGCTTTAAATATCGGCACCTTGTTCGGTCTTGGCGACCCCAGGGCAGAGGCCTTTATGGCAGGGCTCCATGCCCGGTATCTGGAACAGGAATTCCCACATGTGGAAGTGTCTCTGTCTCTTCCCCGGATGACGAAAGCCGAAGG
>PIVQ01001091.1 GCA_003354055.1 Desulfobacteraceae bacterium
ATTTTTTTGTCTTTTCCCGGTCATTAAAAAATTGCCCCAAAAAGCCTGTCAATAAAGGCAATTTTGATACCGGCACACACTACTTATACCCTTTGAGTACAAACAACAACAACTTTTTGCGTGCTCTGATCCTACCCCGATATTTTAATATAGTTAAGGTGTTCTTAGTGTTTCCCTAACAATATTTGTTGAAATTTTCGTACATTATAGTATAACGCCTATCCTGTTAACAGATAATAGACCCCAGCGAAATTTTAATGCTGGGTTTTATATTTTTAAGGAAGAAGGATAAAATAATGCAATTAAATTGTGGAATCGTTGGACTCCCCAATGTTGGTAAATCAACTATATTTTCAGCGCTTACCTCTGCACCTGCAGAAGCTGCAAACTACCCATTTTGCACAATTGAACCCAATGTGGGTATTGTGGAAGTTCCGGATAAACGCCTTGAGATGATCACCGAATTTATTATTCCGCAAAAACTGATACCGGCGGTTGTTGAGTTCGTTGATATAGCGGGTCTCGTAAAAGGTGCTTCCAAAGGAGAAGGGCTTGGGAATAAGTTTTTAGGTCATATCAGGCAGGTCGGTGCAATCATCCATGTTGTTCGTTGTTTTGACGACGATGATATTGTTCATGTAAACGGCGTTGTAGATCCTGCAAGTGACATAGAAATAATTGGAATTGAACTTGCATTAGCCGACCTTGAAACAGTTCAGAAAAGGCTGGATAACCTTGTCAAGCAGATAAAGTCACACGATAAAAAAATATCGGGAAAAGCAAAGGCTACTGATCCGATTTTAAAGAAAATCTCAAAAGCCCTTGAAGATGGCAAACCGGCACGAAGTGTTGAACTTGATAAAATTCAAAAAGAGCTGATTTCAGACCTTCATCTCATAACCATGAAACAACAGCTCTATTGCTGTAATGTAAATGAAGATGGGCTGGATTCCGACAATGAATATGTTAAAAAGGTAAAAGCGCTTGCCGAAAAAGATGATTCCAAAGTTGTTGTTATATGCGGAAAATTAGAATCCGAGATTGCGGATCTGGATTCAGATGAGGAAAAAAGCGAATTTCTCGAAGCAGCAGGGCTCGAAGAATCTGGTCTTGATCAGCTTATCAGTACAGGGTATGGCATGTTAGGATTAAACACCTACTTTACAGCTGGTGAAAAAGAAGTCCGGGCCTGGACATTTCCTGAAGGATGCAAGGCTGCTCAAGCCGCCGGAATAATCCATACCGATTTTGAACGGGGATTTATCAGAGCGGAGTCATATCATTGTACCGATCTTTTTGAATACAAATCCGAACTAAAGTTAAAGGAAGCAGGCAAGATCAGACTTGAAGGTAAGGAATATCAAGTTTCAGACGGAGATGTGCTTCATTTCAGATTTAATGTTTAGGACTCGTTACAAAATAACTTGATCTAAATTGTTCCCAAAACCCCTTAAAAGACTGGGTATTTTGAAAACAAAAGGCCAAGTAATTTTGGAGCCGATCCTTAGGATATAGTTTTTCAATACCACGATTATGTAGCAGGATTTAAAAAATCCTGCTGCCTATGATGGAAAGTAGCAATCGTTATTACCCCACGGGTACAGCTGCGTGTTATGCCTGTTTTAAGAATTCTATTGCCAAGTCTTGATCTTCAATTGGGAAGCATTTCATTTCAGTATTTTTGAAAATTTTGTCTTCAACATTGACGATTGTTTCTATCCACTTTTTGTCGGTCAGGACAGCGGCTTTGCTTATATTTGATAGCCCTACTTCAAATAAATATTTAAACTCTTCAACTATGGCCGCAATTTCGATGCCCTTAAAAGAGTCGAATATCTCGAGAAATACAATATTACCATGACGCTCAATCTTTGCCTTGGCATCAGAAATAACCAAAGCCATATCGCTTTCAGTAATTTTTCCAGATATACGTATGGCAACAGCATTTTCGATTCCAATTTCAATCATTTCCAACATGCCTATCTCCTTTCTCTTGATTTAAATTTATC
>PIVQ01001092.1 GCA_003354055.1 Desulfobacteraceae bacterium
CTATCACGACCCATGCTATCTGGGGCGGTATAACGGGATCTATGATTCCCCAAGGCAGATCTTAAGCTCGGTTTCAGCGGGCACGGTTAAGGAACTTGACCGGCATGGACGTGAAAGCTTCTGCTGCGGTGCGGGCGGGGGCCGGATGTGGATGGAAGAGACCATCGGCACAAGAATCAATGCGGAGCGAACCAAAGAAATTGTAGATAAAGCGGTTTCCACAGTGGTGGTGAGCTGCCCCTTCTGCCTGACCATGATTGACGACGGTATGAAGGAGATGGGCAAAGAAGAAACCATTGCAACGCTGGATATTGCAGAGGTTGTGGAAAAAAATTTGGGGTAATAGGGCAGATTTGAAATTTTTGCCGGGCTGTTTGGATCATTAATATAGCCCGGCCATGGTTCTCACCTGTGTACTCTTTCCTGAACCACGTTTTAATAGTTGATATGTCAACTATCTCTTGAGGCTGAAGACCTGCACCAGTTCTGTAAATCCTGTTACTTATTACGTAATTCGATATAATTTTAAATGTCAAGACAAATTTATGCTTGACAATGCAATCATATAGCGGCTATGAAATAGCTAAGGGTTGAATACTTTTTTTTGCCGCTACCACTGCTCTCGATGTCACTAACGACCCCCTGATCAATTAGGGGTTATATATATTTGTAAATACCCGGTTTTGTCCGGGCAGCTGTTCCAGATTTATATGCGTTACCAAGGGTTTGCTGTACCAGTATATATGCTTGACCAGTGTTATCTTATCGCAACAAGGAGAGGGGTATTATGTCGTCAAACCAGTATTTTGATCATGAAGGACCGTGGTCCGATGCCAGTGATACGCTGATGTGCTCGGACACGGGTGACTGGCGGACCAAACGGCCGGTGGTGGATCCGGATTTGTGCATCTTTTGTGGATTCTGTGCCATTTATTGTCCCATTCAGGTGGTGTCAATGCAAGGGGAAAGCCATTTTGAAGCTGACATGGCATTTTGTAAGGGCTGCGGCATCTGCGCCAAGGAATGTCCTAAAAACGCCATATCAATGGTCCGTGAGGAGGAATTCCAGTCATGAATACAACCACAGCTAAAAAGTCAAATATAAAGGTTGTCACCGGAAACGGGGCAGCAGCCATCGGCGCAAAACTGGCCCGGCCGGATGTGGTGGCAGCCTATCCAATACCCCCCCAGACCGAAGTTATCGAGCAGATCTCCACCTTCCATGCAAATGCCGAAATGGACTGCGAACTCATCACCGTGGAAGGGGAAAATTCCGCCATGAATTCGGTGATGGCAGCTTCTCTGGCAGGAGGTCGGGTTTTTACCGCCTCTTCCTCATGGGGTCTTGTCTTCATGTACGATGCCGTTCTGGCCGTTGCAGGTGCTAGGGCGCCGGTGGTCATGGTAAATGTGAACCGGGAAACCCCCGGCATTATTGCCGTGTCATCCGGTCAGCAGGACATGATTTCTACCCGGGACAGCGGATGGATTTTCCTGATAGCGGAAACCTGCCAGGAGGTTCTGGACCTGGTACTCCAGGCTTATCGTCTGGCAGAGGACTACGACATCCAGGTGCCGGTGATGGTTCATTACGACGGGTTTTATCTCTCCTATCTTTCCGAGGGCGTGGATGTACCTGATCAGGAAGATGCAGATAAATTTTTATCCGTTCTGGAAAGCCAGCCTAAAAGGACTGTTCTGACACCGGGCGGCAAACTCGGGGTAGGGTCCCACGGCATCCTCGGCGGTTATCTCGAACTGCGGCACAAACATGTGCAGGCCATGGAGCGGTCCAAAGCCAAATTCGAAGAGATTGATCAGGAGTTTGAAGCTATCTTCGGACGGACCTGGGGCGGGCAGCTTGAACTCTACCGCACCGAAGATGCGGATATGGTCCTGGTGGGATCCGGTTCCATGTGCGGCACCATTAAGACTGTGATCGACGAGCAGCGGGAAAAAGGCGTGAAGGTGGGCCTGGTTAAGATCCGCATGTACCGTCCCTTTCC
>PIVQ01000297.1 GCA_003354055.1 Desulfobacteraceae bacterium
CAAAACGTTTGATGGCGGGATGGGAAACCAGCTACCTTGAGAAAGTCATAGGGAAAAAATAATTAAGGATTTTCAATTTCATAGGAAAATCAGATTAGTTACATGCGTCGGCCCTGTGCTTTTCCCTTCCCGGGCTTGCTATTTGGGCCGGCTTGTGGCATCTAATAGTGTTTACACGGTCAAATTTACACAGTTGGATATTGATGCTTTGGAAAGGAATCATAATGGAGGAACGGTACAACCCCTCAGCGGTTGAGCCTAAATGGCAGGAATATTGGAATACAAATCAGCTTTTCAAGGTCGATGAAGACCCGTCCAAGGAGAAGTACTATCTCTTGGAGATGTTTCCCTACCCATCTGGAAAGATTCATATCGGTCATGTTCGCAATTATACTATTGGCGATGTGGTTGTCCGTTATAAACGGATGAAGGGATTTAACGTCATTCACCCCATGGGCTGGGATGCCTTTGGTATGCCGGCTGAAAATGCCGCCATCGACAACAATACGCATCCGGCGGCCTGGACCTATGAGAATATCCGGGCCATGCGGGCCCAGCTCAAGAAGATGGGGTTTTCCTATGATTGGGACCGGGAAATTGCTACCTGCCGGCCTGAGTATTATCGCTGGGAGCAATGGCTGTTTTTGAAGATGCTGGAAAAGGGGATGGCATACCGGAAAGAGTCCTATGTGAACTGGTGTGAAAAATGCCAGACGGTTCTTGCCAACGAACAGGTTGAGCAGGATAAATGCTGGCGTTGCTCCCAGGTGGTTCAGCAGAAAAAACTTTGGCAATGGTTTTTTAAGATCACTGATTATGCGGAAGACCTTCTGGTGCATTGTGATAAATTACCGGGGTGGCCTGACAAGGTCACAGTGATGCAGAAAAACTGGATCGGAAAAAGTGTCGGGGCTGAGCTGAAGTTCGGAATCGACGGTAAAGACGAAACCCTGGATGTGTTTACCACTCGTCCGGATACGATTTTTGGTGCCACTTTCATGTGTCTGGCTCCGGAGCATCCTCTGGTGGAAAGCCTGTCTAAAGGGACTGACCAGGAGGCCAGCGTGGCTGCCTTTGTGGAGAAGGTGTCTAAGCAGGAACGGTCTGCGGACGGTATTGAAAAATATGAAAAAGAAGGGGTATTCACCGGTGCTTACTGCGTTAATCCGGCTACCGGCGATAAAATCCCCATCTATACGGCTAACTTTGTATTAATGGGATACGGTACAGGTGCCATCATGTCCGTGCCTGCCGGTGATCAGCGTGACTTTGACTTTGCCAGGAAGTACGGCCTTGAGATCCGGGTGGTGGTTCAGCCTGAAGGTGAAATACTGGATCCGGATACTATGACCGAAGCTTTTTTCGGTCAGGGAACTATGGTCAACTCCGGCCAGTTTGACGGCATGGATAGCAAAGAGGCTCTGGAGATCATGACCGACTGGCTGGACAAAGAAGGTCACGGTAAAAAAGCGATTTCCTATCGTTTGAGAGACTGGGGTATTTCCCGTCAGAGATACTGGGGTACACCCATTCCGGTGATCCATTGTCCCTCCTGCGGTGCGGTGCCTGTGCCTGAATCCGACCTGCCCATTACCCTGCCTGAAGATGCCAATCTGCTGGAAAAGGGCGGCTCACCCCTGCCCACCCTTGACTATTTTGCTAAGACGACCTGCCCGGCCTGCGGCAGGGAGGATGCAAAACGAGATACCGATACCATGGATACCTTTGTAGAATCATCCTGGTACTATCTGAGATATTGCTCTCCTATGTATGATAAGGGCATGTTTGATCCCAAGGCCGTTGAGTACTGGGCGCCTGTGGATCAATATATCGGTGGTGTGGAGCATGCGGTTCTGCATCTGCTTTACTCCCGGTATTTCATGCGGGTATTGAATACGCTTGGGCTCATCGATTTTAAAGAGCCATTTACCCGTCTGCTCACCCAGGGGATGGTCTGCAAGGAGACCATGACCTGTCCTGAGCACGGATTCCTCTTCCCGGAACAGGCCGAGCGCGAAGGTGAGGGGCTTGCCTGCACCATGTGCCAGAAAGAAGTGGAAGTGGGCCGGGTGATTAAGATGTCCAAATCCAAGAAAAATGTGGTGGATCCCAACGAGCTTTTGGGAAAATATGGTGCCGATGTTACCCGGCTGTTCTGTCTGTTTGCGGCTCCGCCGGAAAGGGATCTGGAATGGAATGAAGACGGTGTGGAGGGCAGTAATCGCTTTGTCAACAGAGTCTGGCGTCTGGCCATCACCTGTATGGAAAAGATCTCCGGTATTTCGCCTTATTCAGGATCGGCAGCTGATTTAAAATCTTCTGATGCAAAGGCATTGTACATCAAGGCCAATCAGACCATCCAGAAAGTATCCCAGGATATTGACACGAGTTTCCACTTTAATACGGCCATCTCTGCAGTCATGGAATTGGTAAATGCCATGTACGGGGTGGATGTGGACAAGGCGGATGATGAACTTAAGTCAGTCCTTCTGTTTTGCCTGGAGAACGTGCTGCTGCTGCTCAGCCCCATTGTTCCCCATTTCTGTGAAGAGTTGTTTGAGAAAATGGGACACAAAGACTCTGTCCTGGAACAGGCATGGCCTGAATTCAGGGGGGATTCACTCAAGACCGATGAGATGCTGGTGGTGGTTCAGGTGAACGGAAAGCTTCGTGCCAAGTTCACCGTAGGGGCGGATGATGGTGAAGATGTTATTAAGGCGGCGGCTTTAGCAGATGAAAAAATCATCAAGCATGTTCAGGATAAGCCGGTGCGGAAGATCATTGTGATTCGGAAAAAACAAACCCTTGTAAATATCGTGGTGTAATCTATGAAACAAGTTGCATGGATTCTAATGGTTGGAGTGATGGCAGTGGTCGCAGGCTGCGGCTATCGCCTTGCCGGTGGCGGTTACCTGAATGAAACGGTAACCCGGGTGGCTGTGGATGTGTTTGAAAACAATAGTTCCGAATCCAGGGCGGGTATTAGTTTTACCAATGAGTTGGTGACGGAAATTATCCAGAAATCCGATACAGAGGTGGTGGATCAGTCAAAAACCACTCGTGTGATTATAGGGACGATAAAAGCCATTACCTTTTCCACACTGTCCAGATCTTCCACGGAAGATGTCACCGAGAGACAGGTCACTGCTGTTGTGGATGTAAGGCTTGTGGGGCCTGACGATGAAATTATCTGGTCGGTAAAAGATTTTAGCGCCAAAGAATCTTATACTGTAGCTGATGACACGGTGAATGACGAAGCCAATAAAAGTGAAGCGGTGGATACCATCGCAGAGCGGGTTGCAGAGCGTCTGGTCAGTCAGATGCTGAGTAGCTTCTAAGCAAACAAAGACAGGCGTTATCCCCCTGATATTGGGGGGATAACGCCTGTCTCTTTAAAGTCTGTCTGGACCGGCTGTGCTAATTTAAGCAGAAACGCGCTTCTTAAGCATTCACGAATTTGGTCAGTCTTGATATCTTTCTGGAAGCGGTTTTCTTGTGGAGAATGCCTTTTTTGGCTGCTTTCTGGATGGCAGACTGGGTCTGTCTCATCAGATCTTCGGCATTCTCACCTGATGCTTTGACATCACGCAGTTTTTTCTCCAGGGTTTTAAGGGCGGTTTTGGTGGACTTGTTTCTCAGTCTTCTTACCTGACTCTGTTTTGCACGTTTCTTTGCGGATTTATGATTAGCCAACTTGGTCTAGCTCCTTACATTGTATGAGTAGTGAATTAAATTTAAATAAACCATATTTCAAATTCGATAACATATACGGATTGTTGGATTTTGTCAAGGAAAACCTGTGGTAAAACTTTTCCATAAAGCGGTTTCCATCTCGGCATTGACTTTGGTCTCCAGGATACTCGGGGTGATCAGAGACGGATTGATCGCCTTTGTTTTCGGGGCCTCACTAGTTACCGATATTTTTTTTATTGCCTTCAGGCCCTTTGACCTGCTCAGAAAAATGGTCTCCGACGGAATCTTGAGCATTTCTTTTGTACCGGTGTTTTCAAAGTACTTGGTCTTGGGGAGAAAGGATCAGGCAATAGCCATGTTTTATTCAGCCCTGCTTCTTATATCTGCATTCTCGGCAGTTGTGGTCACTTTGGGGATTAGTTTTGCGCCATTGGTCATCGATATTCTGGCACCTGGATATGGTGGTGATACCTATGCCCAAACTCTGGCTGCTCTGCTGCTGAAACTCATGTTGCCCTATATATTCACCATTCTTATTGTAGCGCTGTCCATGGGGGTGCTCAACTCCGTGGGAAATTTTCATATCCCGGCCGCGACTCCCATTCTTTTGAATCTTACAATTATCGGGACAACTTTATTTTTTTCGGACTGGTTTGAGCCTAAAATTCTGGTACTGGGGGCGGGGGTGACACTTGGGGGGATTGCCCAGCTCTGTCTCCAGATACCGTATCTCTTTAGATGCGGAATGTTTATCCGTCATAGGTTCCAAATCTTTCACTCCGGTATAATCCGGGCAGGAAAGACCTTATTGCCTTCCATGATTGGGGCGGCGGCGTTTCAAATCAATATACTGGTTGCCGGCTTAATGGCCACCACCCTGGTTCCGGGGAGTGTTTCCTTTCTTTACTATGCCGAACGTCTGGTTCAGTTTCCGCTGGCGTTGCTTGTGACCTCCGTATCCACGGTATTTCTTCCCCTTCTCTCGGGGAAGGCCGCCACCCGGAATTTAAATGAAATTCAACCGGCTTTTGAAACCGGCGTACGGCTTGTTTTTTTTCTGACCATTCCGGCCATGGCAGGAATCATGGCCTTGAACCGGCCGATTGTTGCACTCTTGTTCGGCCGGGGAGCTTTCGGCAGCGTTGCCATTGCCCAGACCGGAGATTGCCTTTTTTATCTGGTTTCGGGATTGTGGGCGGTTGCAGGTACCCGACTTTTTGTAACTTTTCAATATGCCCTGTCCAATATCCGGCTTCCCTTTTTTGCGGGTCTTTTGACCATAGCAAGCAACCTTATGTTATCAGGGCTTCTAGTAGGCTCCATGGGGGTTTCAGGCCTTGCTCTTTCAATTGCACTTTCCTCTGCACTGGGGTTTATTTTTCTCATGATTCGTTCCCGGACAGGCCTCGGTCTTGACCGGCTTTGGGTTTGTGCTTGCAGAGCGCTTTTTATCTCTGGTATAATGGCTGTTCTTGTCCGCTGGTTAGGGACATTCTGGTTGTCAGGGGGAAGTCTGGTTCAGGGGATCGGATTGTTTGCCACCATTGCTGCGGGAGTTAGCTTTTTCTTTTTGGCCGCAACCCTTCTGGTAATGCCTGAAATAGGAGTGCTGAAAAAGGTGTTTTTGGGAAAATAATGACCACAGTTGAAAAAATAGGGTTTTATCTTGGCATCGGGATTGTCCTGATTTTACTGGGAATGATTTTTTTTTCCACCAACGGGGTTGTGGACTATCAGGCCCTTAAGGAAAAGGAACAAAACATAGCTGCCCAGGCTGAAATGGAAGCCCACGAAAATCGAAAAATGGAAAAAGAGATAAAAAGCCTGAAACAGGATATCGAATATATAAAGCATCTGGCCAAGCATGAACATGAGATGGCTGAGCCGGATGAATTGATTTTCAAGGATAAAACCAAGGGAAAGGAAACGTCACCATGACCAGGAACTTTGCCAGCATTGAACTTGCCCGGTTATATGAAACCCAGGGATATTTTCAGGATGCCCTTTCCATGTATCAGCGTCTTGATGACGATGTACTCAAAGGGGGAGCAGAAATACGAGCGGCAGTCAAACGGCTTGAACTTACACTGCTCAAACAGGATGACGGTCAGGACCTTCCCTCCGAACTGGGTCAGATTGAACAAACTCTTATAGAACTTAATGATGTAAATTTTGTGGGTCTTGGGCCCGGAGTAGAGGCAGATACCGCCGAAATCCAGCTGACTCTTGAGGAAAATGAGCCTAATTCTGAAATACAATCCGAATCAGGCATTCAATTGCCCCATGAGAAAAAGATGGCCCTTCTTCTGGAAAAATGGCTGATGCTTATGGTAGTTCAACGGCGGCTTAATTTATTCAAAGCCATCAGGGCCCGGCTTTGATCTCTTATTCAAAGATCTGTACCATGACCATATCAGATATAAAAGGGTGCCTTTTGATTGTGGGGATGGCGCTTTGTCTGGCCTTTGGTGTGAATTCAATCTCACCCTCGGGCATTGCCCTGTTTGGGCAATGGGATAAAGAAGCCGGTGTGATTATGGCCGGATCCAGTCGGACCGATAAGGTTCGTGCGGAAGAACTAAATAATCCCCTGAAAGTCCGGAGGGTGATTCAGGAGGGCAACACCATTCTGGTGGATGTCAGACGGACAGATATTTACGATCAGGGCCATATCCCGGGAGCCTTGTCTTTTCCCCTCCACGAGTTTGATGCGATTGTCCAAGAATTCGAAAATAAAATTCATAAAGATGACCCTGTGTTGATCTATTGTTCAGGGGTGACCTGTGTGGATTCTCATGATTTTGCAGCCCGGTTGATCCAAATGGGGTACTTACGAGTGACGGTATATGCCGGGGGGTTTACTGAATGGGAAGAGATGGAATTCGAGGTGGAGAATAATGAGAACTGAAGCTTGCCGCCAGCCGTTTCAGACCCTGATTCCTTGGGGAATCCGATTGGTGCTTGGTGTCACCTTTGTCTGGGCCAGCTGGCATAAAATAGTTGCCCCTGATCAGTTTGCCAGGATTCTCTACGGATATGGAATTTTTCCGGGAAGCCTCATCAACCTTCTGGCTATAGGCATTCCTTTTGTTGAGCTTACCGCAGGCCTCTGTCTGATTTCAGGGGTATATAGAAGGAGCGCCCTTATCCTGATAAATGCCATGCTCCTGGCGTTTATTCTTGTCATTGCTTTTAATCTGATCCGGGGGCATCAGTTTGACTGCGGTTGTTTTTCATTTGAAGGAAATAAGGACACTGCCTCTGCTGTGGGGTTGCTGATCCGGGATATCTTGATGCTGGGGGCAGGGCTTTTTCTCCTGAATCGGTTTGGCAAAGCTTAAGGTGTCGTCCCTTATTTCATCCTGACCAAACGGAATCCAAGGCTGTTTTTTCGTGCGACAGGTTTGTAGTTGGTTCGATAGGCAGGTCTCTGGTACTTGCTGTGCTGGTACCATCCGCCGCCCCGGATCACCCGGTGGTCTCCCTTGGTTTCTAAGGGATCCCTGATATTATCCACATAGGTACGGGTGACCACACCCACCTTGGCTTTCCAAAAACTTCGCCATTCACAGGCATCCTGCACCCATTCCTGTACGTTGCCCTGCATATCGTAAAGTCCCCATGCGTTGGGTTTTAACAGTTTTACCGGATGGGGTTTAAAGTCTCTGGCCGGTCCGGCCAACCCTGAATTATAGCAGTACCAGGTGGTATCAATCAGGGCAGGCTCGGGGTCATTGCAGGAAAAAGTAGTTATGGGCCCTAAAACCAGGCTCTCTTTGCTTCCGGCTCTGCAGGCATATTCCCATTCTGCCTCTGTGGGGAGGCGATATTTTTTTGTCCCTTCCCATTTGTTCAGAAAATTAATGAAATCTACGGCATCGTTCCAGGATACGCCGTCCACGGGATAGGCGTTACCCATTTTATGGGTGGACGGGTTTGGAGAGACCAGCCGGTTCCATTGGCCCTGGGTCACTTCAGTTTCACCCATGTAAAAGCTTTTTGAGATCGTTACCCGGTGCTGGGTTTCGTTCCATTGCCGTCCTTTTTCGGATTTTGGGCTTCCCATCACAAAGGAACCTGCCGGTATAAGAACAAAGTTCATACCCAGTTTGTTGGTGATGACTTCCCGGGCAAAGGCGGTGGAAAAGAGGGCCAGGATCATAACAACGACGCTGACTGTGATGATTCCGGGTGCAGTGGATTTTGATTTCATAGGATAATCCTGAGTTTAGGTCAGTGTATAACTAAGACTTTACCATACTCTAATCGGGTGATTCAATGATTTTATCCCGGATATCATCCCGGATGATATCCGCTAAAAACCTTAAGAACCTTGCGCTTATGGGTTGAAAAATAAAGCCCAGATGATATGAAAGGGTAGGTGCTAAATTCTTACACAGGAGCTTTAGGATGAAACAAAAGGCCAAAATCGAATCAAAGATACCCACCACCCAG
>PIVQ01000298.1 GCA_003354055.1 Desulfobacteraceae bacterium
AATTCCGGTTTGGTATCAATTTCAAGAAAGGTTTTGGCATAGATCAAATCGTCGCTGAAGGTGGGCCTGAAGGTGACATTCTTGCACAGCTCCAGATACTCTTTTTCCCACTCGTGCTTGAACTCTTTGAACCGGCTGGCAATCTGGAAAATACCGAAGTTGAACGGGGCCGGATCAAAGGAGCACATTTCCGGTTCCAATTGTTTAATGGGAATCAGTTTTTCCGCGGTGGTCTGGTTCATACCGCCGCCGGTGGTGGGCAGCAGCACCATATTGCACCGTGCCTTAATCTTTGAATGGACCTCCAAAAACAGGTCCGGGCTTGATACAGGCATGCCGTCTTCAGGATTCCGCACATGGATATGGGCAATGGCAGCCCCGGCTTCCCAGGCCTTGACAGCATCTTCCACAATTTCATCCGGGGTGATGGGAAGGTATTCGCTCATGGTGGGAATGTGTACCGAACCTGTTATGGCTGCGGTGATGATAAGTTTATTATCCATAGTATTCCTCCTGATTTTTTTATTTTTTTGGGAGTATCACTCCTTATATTCTTAGCACTTTCTCCTATCGACTGTAACCCCTTCTTTATCCTGCCAGCAGGTGCGGGTATTTTTCCCGAATCAAGGGAAGCAATTCTGCAAGGACGGTGCCGATTATTTCCACCAGCTCGTCGATCTGGGTGTTGGTCATTACAGTGGATAAAATAAACAACCCTCTTGGAATGGAAAATACCCCTTTGTTGAGCAGGGACAAATGCATAAGAGCATGGAGTTCCTCCTCTGATGTGAGTACCTGTTCCGGCGTGGTAATGGGTTCATTGACAAAGTGGAGGTTGAGAAGGGAACCAATCTGGGTGGATTGGATATTCAATCCCCTGGCTTCAAATATAGCCGCAAGCCCACTTTGAAATCTGTCTCCCAGGGCATTAACGGCGGCGACTGCCTGAGAATCGAACTTTGACATGGTTGCATATCCCGCCTGCATAACCGTCTCATAACCGTTGAACGTGCCTGAATGATAAAGGGGAGTTTTGGTGTTTTCATGACAATAAATGTTCATGATATCGGCCCTGCCGCCCAGCACCCCGATGGGAAGCCCCCCGCCCACCACCTTTCCCACGGTGGTAATATCCGGGGTCACTCCAAAAAGGTTCTGGCACCCGCCTTGGTCCACCCTGAATGAAAAGATTTCATCAAAGATCAGCAACACATCATGGGCCTTTGTCACCTGCCTTGCCGCTTGAAGATACCCCTCTTCTGGCAGCACCACCCCGCCGGCCCCCAGGAACGGTTCCATAATCACGGCAGCAAGCTGCCCGGCATTTTCCGCCACGGCCTTTTCCAGAGCAGCTGTGTCGTTAAAGGGCACTTCCAGCATATCCCGGGTCATCCCTGCAGGAATCCCCGCTGTGATGATATTCTTTTTTGTGGAGGCCGCCACACAATCGTGGGTGCCGTGGAATCCTCCGGTCATCTTCATTATCTTGTCCCGGCCCGTAAATGCCCTGGCCGTTCTCATGGCAAACATGGTGGCTTCGGTTCCCGAGTTGAGAAACCTTAATTTTTCAAACCCGGGCACCCTGTCACATAACAGCTTGGCAAGCTTAAACTGGCCGTCGGTGGGCGTAGAATACTGGGAGCCCTTTTCAATACCGGCTCTTACCGCAGCAACCACATCAGGATCTCCATGGCCGTGGATCAGGGCACCGTAGGCATTGGTCACATCCAGAAGGGCATGGCCTTCATGGGTATAGACATAGGCACCCTTTCCATGGCTGATATGGATAGGCCAGGGTTTAAAATAGCTCAGGCTCCGGGTGGCTCCCCCGGGAATATAGTTAAGGAGCCGTTCATGACGTTCCCTGCAAAGGGGGAAACGCTTTTGGTATTCATTGGTTATTTCTTTTACAACCGGATGCTCTGTCATGATCCCCCCTATTCTTTTTTGTGAACAATCTGCAGCTCACCCACGGCTTCCTCCACCTTTTTTACAAATTCCCCGGATTCGATCCGGTCTTTAAGGGTTTCAAGATCATCCATATACACCTTGTCATAGTCCAGATACGGAAGGGTTTCCCGCACAGCCTCATACATGATTTTACCGGATGGACTGAGTTTCTCCGGTCCCCGCAGGTCTGCTGCCTGGGCCGCGCACATCAATTCAAAGGCGAGAATATGATTGGTGTTCTCAACTATTTTTCTGGTCTTTCGTCCGGCAATGAGGCCGAAGCTGACAATATCCTGGAAGTCTGCGGTGGATGGAATGGACTGGATAGATGCCGGTACGGCCAGGGTCCGGTTCTCTGCCACGAGAGAGGTGGTCATGAACTGGCCCCCCATGAGTCCCATGCGAACACCGGTATCTTCCTTGCAGAGAAAGGGCGGCAGGCCAACGCTGTTGGAGGCATCCATGAATCTGTCAATACGCCGATCACTCACAACACCAAGGTTGATCATGGAAATTCCCAGGCAGTCCATGGCAAAGGAGATGGGCTGGCCGTGAAAATGGCCGTTGTGGATAAAGGTGTCGAATTCAGTGAAAATCAGGGGGTTGTCATTGCTGGAATTCAGCTCCCTGAGCAGCACCTCTTTAGCCGAGTTCACCGATTCCTTTGTAGGACCGACAAACTGAGGGGTGCACCGGATTGAATAGGCGTCCTCGACCGGGATATCCGCCACAGAGATCCCTTCGTGTTTTTTGAGCACGGTCTGGAGTTCCAGGGAGAGTTCCTGTTCGTCTATGGCCATTTCCGAACCTGTCAGCAATTTGGTCAGGTTCATGGCTGTGGCATACTGGCCCGGATGGTACTTTTGCTCGTGGACCCTGACATCAAAGGGGTTGATCCGGCCCATAAGTGTTTCAATGGCAAAGGCGGCAATGATATCGGAGTTCTTCAAAGTGTTGAGGGCCTCGAAGATCACGGTACAGCCCACCCCAACCATGGCAGAGGTGCCGTTGATAAGGGAGAGTCCTTCCTTGGCATTCAGGTGCATCAGCTCCACACCCGCAGCTTTCATGGCCTCTTTTCCCGGTAGAACTTCGCCCTTGTACTTGGCCTTCCACTCTCCGAATCCCACGCTTGCAATACAAGCCAGTGGCCCTAGGTCTCCGCTGGTACCAAGTGAGCCTTTTCTGGGGACAACGGGAAACACATGGGTATTGATCATATCCAGGTAGATGTTTAGATTTTTTTCCTTGATCCCGGAATAGCCCCGGCACAGGGAATTGGCTCTGGCAATCATAAAGGTTCTGACAAGGGTGTCTTCAAAGGGCTTACCTACCTGGGTGGCAACGCTTCTTACCAGGTTTTTCTGAAATTCATTGTCCCGCTCCTTTGGCAGGAGATGGTCAACCAGTCCGCCGCAGCTTGTATTGACACCGTAAATACACCGTTCTTCATCGGCCCAGGTCTCCACAAGTTTTCGGCAGTCCCGGATTTTCGGCCAGTTCTCATCTTGGATAACCACTCTGATTGACAGGTCATTACCGGCCTGGATCAGCTCCTCAATGGTCAATGAGTATCCGTCAAGAATCAATGTGTTGTCTTTGATCGGCATGGTTGCCTCCTAAAATTATTTGGGTTAGGTGCGATGGTGATTCAAAAGGAAATTGCCAGCATGAGGTCAGAATAAGTTAGAAAGTGGCGGAAGCAGCAAATTCAGATTTCCATTTAATATAAGCCTACCCAAATCTTATTTTTCTTGTCAAGGAATATTTTTAATTTTATAAGGGAAAAATAAAAATATAAGAAATAAAAACCGGGTGCAATCCTTAATTTGGTTTAGAATATAAGCTTTTTTGCAACTATTGCTTAATTTTTATAACCGTTAGATCTCCTAATACATGAGGTTTGGCAAAAACAGGATAATCTGGGGGAAGACAATTAAAATCATCACCCCGACGATCACGGCAATGAGAAATGGGAAAATGCCCTTGAAGATTTTTTCCAGGGGGATTTCCTCTTCCATAATATTTTTTGCCACCCCGTAAACCACATAGACATTGATGCCCACCGGCGGTGTAATTACCCCCATTTCCGTAACCATAACGATGATAATCCCGAACCATATGGGATCAAATCCCAGTTCCATGACCACAGGGAAGAAAATAGGCACGGTCAGGACGACAAATGCCAGGGCATCCATAAAACATCCCCCGAAAAAATAAATGAGGATGATCACGCCCATGACCAGCACCGGAGGCATGTCTAAGCCCCCCACCCAGCCGGCAAGTTCAAAGGGGATCCGGGTCACGGCCAGAAATTTTCCAAAAATGACAGCCCCTGTGATCAGCATGAGTACCATACAGGAGGTTCTTAAGGTTTCCATGAGGGATGTGACAAACCCCTGCCAGGTAATCTGCCGCCTTATCACGGCGATGACCAGCACGCCGAATGCACCAATGGCGGCCGCCTCTGTCGGGGTAAACAGGCCAATGAAAATTCCGCCGATCACCAGGGCAAAAATCAGGAGGGTCTCCCCCATCCCCGCCAGTGCCTTAAATTTTTGCGCCCAGGAGAATCTTTCTCCCGGAGGGCCCTGCTCCGGGTGCTGCCGGCACCTGATATAGATGGAGATGATAAAAAGCAGGGTGATCAAAAGGGCTGGGAAAATCCCTGCCACAAAAAGGGCCCCGATGGACTGTTCCGTGAGAATGCCGTAGAGGATCAATACCACAGAAGGTGGCATGATCATGCCGATGCCGCCGCCCGAGGCTACAGACCCTGTGGACAACTCATCATCATAGTCATACCGCTTCATTTCCGGCAGCCCTACCGTGGCCATGGTGGCGGCCGTGGCCGGACTGGACCCGCAGACGGCCCCAAAAGCGGTACAGGCGGAGACCGTTGCCATGGCAAGGCCGCCCCTGATATGGCCTAAAAATTTATATCCCGCATCATAGAGCCGCTTACTGATACCGGAGTTGAATCCCAATTGACCCATGAGAATAAACAGAGGAATGGTGGTCAGATCATAGGAGGCAAAGGTTTCAAAAACATTTCTGGACAGAAGAACCAGGCTGGCATCGGGACTGACCATCATAGAAAATCCGACAAATCCAACACCTGCCATGACAAATGCCACAGGCATCTGGGTCAGGAACATGAGGATCATAAAAATTATGCCGATAATGCCGATAAGTGTGGGGCTCATTTTAACTCTTTCAATTGTTTAATATCACAAAAAACAGCCGTCAATATGGTTGCTGAGAAGATCAGCAGGCCCACGGCCAGGAGGTATACGACATAGTATATGGGAAATTCCAGGTTCATGGAGACCTCTCCGGTTTCATGGATATCCCCGGCATAGAGAAACATCTGCCAGGTAATCAGGCAAAACAGGACCAGGCTCAAGAGCCTTGTCAGAATAGTCATCCGGAGCTGATGTTTTTTGGGCAGGAGTCTGGCCAGAATTTCTACCCCCACGTGGCCGTCTGCCTTATAGGTATAAGGAAGGGCAGCTGCCACTACGATGGCGGCCAAAAATCCGACCACCTCCACAGAGCCAAAAATAGGATACTTAAAGAACCGGCCGATAACATCTGCAACCGTCAGAAGCATCATACCGACCAGGGCAGCCGCACCCATGAATTTAAGAATACTTGAAATATTGTCCAAAGGCTTGAAACGCATAGTCAATCCCCGTGCAGTCTATAGGGTTAAGGATCGGCTCCAAAGTTACTTGATCTTTTGTTTTCAAAATACCCAGTAGGGGTTTTTATAAAAAACACCCATTTAAGGGGTTTTGAAAATACTTTAGATCAAGTTATTTTGTAACGATTCCTAAGCAGGTTCGGCGGCCGGTTCAAGATCGTGTCAGAACGAGAACCGGCCGTTTGTCCGAAGGCTAACGGGTACCTTATAATACTATAGGGTGACCTTACATATTTTCCTTAATAACATCTACAACCGCTTGTCCGTCTATCCCTTTGGCAGCTACTTTCTCGATATATTCATCAACGACCACGGAAGCTTTGTCAGCCCATTTTTTGGATTCCGCTTCAGACTGAGTAATAACTTTTCCGCCCTTTTCGGTGAAGAAGGCGAGACCCTTTTCATCGGCCTCATCCCAGGCTTTTCCATGTTTCAGGGCAAATTCCGCATTAATTTCAAGAATTATCTTCTGGTTTTCCGGGGATATTTTGTTCCACTTGTCTTTGTTCATAAACACGGCAAATGTGGTGGTATAGGCAGTGGAGTAGTTTTGAACCATGTAATGAACCACTTCTCCCAATTTCCATCCCTTGTTGGATTCCACTGGATGGGAGGAACCGTCCACAACGCCCTTATGGAGCATCTGATAGCATTCCCGCATGGATTTTCCCACAGGAGATGCGCCGAGAGCTGCCTGGACCTTTCCGCTGGTGCCGGTTCCCCTCAGTTTCAATCCTTTGAGATCGTCCAGGGTGTTGACAGCCTGGTCACGGGTATGAATGAGTCCGGGACCATGGGCATGGAGAAACATGACCTTGGTATCATTAAACTCTTTGGGATTAAATTTTTCCAATACGGCATTGGCTACATTTGTGGCCTGGACACCGCTTTCATATCCCATGGGTAGATCAATGGCTGAGGCGACAGGAAAACGGCCCCTGGAATATGCCAGGACGGTCATGCCGATATCGGCAATGCCCTGGACAACACCGTCATAGGTCTGGGGTGCCTTGGTCAGGGTGCCGGCCGGGAAATAATTAATAACGATTTCGTTGTTGGTTCTCTTTTCTACTTCTTTACACCAGCTTTCTGCAAGCTGACTCTGAATATGTGTGGGCGGGAAAAAATTGGCATAGGAAAGCTGTGTTTTGGCAGTGGCATTCAGAGGAAATAATGCACAAAAAAGAAACGCTAGCAGCGTTAGTGTGGTCATTAACCCTTTCATTCTACGGACCTCCTTAAAATCCTTAAACGTTGAATCCGGGCCGGTACCAGCTTCTATCTCCCGTATAATAGGTGGAAAAAGACGGCTATTCGTAACCATTAGGTTAAATCTAACCTTTAGGTTGCTCGTGACCCTGGATTGTAAATGATTGTGGATAAAACAGGATAGTGCGGTGTTCACCCCCCTTCCATACAGCCAGCCTAAAATCGACCCTTGCATTACCGGCTGTATAGTCTTAAGAACTAGCTCAGTGTGTTTTAGCAGATCATAATTATCAGAATTACAAAACTAGTTACAATTTAACTATTAATTAGTTATGATAGATAACCAATATTGAAGATCAGATGCTCTGTCAAGCAAAAAAAAGGATTTAGAAAGAAAAACTGTCGACAGATGGTTGATAAGATCAACTGGAAAAAGGGGCAGCGAGAAGAGCTGGAAAAGCGAGAGAAGCGAGAAGAGTTTGTGGAGAACCTTCGGTTGCCAGATTATTAGGAAAAGCCGGTGTTGCCGGGCAATAACAAATGGCGCGCGAAACGCCACCACACCTTTTCTCGCTCTTCTCGCTGATAACTTTTCTCGCTGTTACCCTAAAACCATAAAAAAACCAGGAGGTATGAAATGGATAAAGAAGTCAAGATAAACCCCGAGTTTGTATCACCCTGCGGTCTCTACTGCGGTGTCTGCGCCATTCATATTGCAGATCGGGACAACAATGAAAAGCTCAAGAAGAAACTGGTAGCACTTTATAAGGGAAACACTCCGGGCAAGGGAACTCTGCCCAACAGTGAACACCTTTCAACAAAGGATATAAGGTGCAAGGGATGCCTGTCAGATGATCGTTTCATGCATTGTAAGCAATGCGCAATTAGAGACTGTACACAAGAAAAAGGATTACAGGGATGTCATCAATGCGATGAATTTCCCTGCGCCCTTATTGATAATTTTTCAATGGCTGTGGGGAAAAAAGTCATAATGCGGGCCGTGCCGGAACGGCGGGGAATGAGCAATAGAGAATGGGTTCAAAGTGAAGAGAGACGGTACCATTGCCCTGAGTGCCAAAACAAGGTTTTCAGAGGGGCCATGACCTGCAACCAATGTAAGGCGGCACTGGATCTGGACTGATCCGCTGGGTTGATCCGCTGGCTTGTCCACCACTATGGTTATGGCCTGTTTTGTCGGGCTATTTTGAGCGGCTGTTGTTGAATATCTGTTTCAAATTTTCCAGCACATTTTTTTTCTCCTGGTCGGAGA
>PIVQ01000299.1 GCA_003354055.1 Desulfobacteraceae bacterium
CTTTTTCCCGGCATTGATTTTGCCTTTAAAGTCGATGCGCTGGGACTTATTTTTGCCACAACTTCATCGTGCCTGTGGATTTTGGTATCCATTTATTCCATAGGGTATATGCGCACATTGAAAGAACACGCCCAGACGCGATTTTATTTCTCATTTGCCCTGGCGCTTGTCGGGGCAATCGGAATTGCCTTTGCCGCCAATCTGGTTACACTCTTTATTTTTTATGAAATATTGACCATCTCAACATATCCTTTGGTTGCCCACGAAGAGTCACCCGAAGCCATATCCGCCGGTCACAAATATTTGGCATTTCTGCTTGGCGGCGGAGTTTTTTTTCTAATGGCCATATTGGCGACTTATAATCTTACGGGAACAACGAATTTCAGTTTTCAGGGGATTTTGACTGCTGCCCACTCATCAAAGACTTATCTGCAGGTCATTTTCTTTTTTTTCCTCATCGGATTTGCCAAAGCCGCCTGGATGCCCCTGCATTCATGGCTGCCCAGCGCAATGGTGGCGCCGACACCTGTAAGCGCGCTGTTGCATGCTGTTGCCGTGGTTAAGGCAGGCGTTTTTTGCATAATCAGAGTTGTATGCCATATTTACGGCATTGAGCTGATGCAGATATTAGGGTTAGGAATTGCATTGGCAACAATTGCCGCTGCGACCATAATCATTGCCAATTTTTATGCTATAGGTCAGGAAAACCTGAAAAAGATGCTGGCTTATTCCACCATAAACCAGCTTTCCTTCATTATTCTTGGTGTGGCGCTTTTGAGCCCTATGTCCGTGACCGGAGCCATACTTCACATTCCGTTTCACGGTTTTATGAAAATCACTTTATTTTTATGTGCAGGCGCAATTGCAGCAATTGCAGGCATTAAAAAAATCAGCGACATGAGCGGTATCGGCAGAAAAATGCCCATCACTCTCACAGCCTTTACTATAGGAGCTTTTGGCATGTGCGGCGCCCCTCCTCTGGCAGGATTCATCAGCAAATGGCATATTGCATCGGGAGCGATTGAATCGGGACAGCTCTTTTTTTTAATGATTATCTGTGTGGGGTCGCTATTGGATGTTGTTTATTTTTTTCCGGTGATTCGTGACGCTTTTTTCTCCAAAATCCCTGCATCTGAAATACTTAATGATGAAGAACCAAAGGTGGAACTTTATACAGAAAAAAAAGGAATTATTGAAACCCGGAAAACTTTGTATTTTTTCATGGTTGTTCCTTTGGCAATTACCGCCATATTTTCCATTCTGTTTTGTTTGTTTCCAAATACTTTCGGAATCTATGAGCTGGCTACAACAGCTGTAAAAAATATATTCGGAAGGTTGTGATTATGATCAATTTGAGAAAATACCCTAAAAAAACGTTCTGGCGACTCTATTACGTCTGCCTTATGGCAAGCCTTGTCCTCGATTTTTATTGGCTGTATAATCATACTTTTCACTTCCATTTTTCGTTTCAGTCTATACCGCAATTTTTCGCCTTATTCGGGTTATTCGGCTGCATGCTGCTTATCCTGATCGCCAAGGGGATGGGCATTTTTATTGTTGTTGATGAAGACTACTACCAGAAAAGAGAAGAGGGATCAGATTGAACAGCTGGATTCATCCCGGGTTGGTCATCTGTTTAGGTGGCTTTTTGATACCGTTTATCCCGTGGAAAAGGGTTAAACAGGCCTACTTTCTAACGCTCCCACTGGTGGGGTTGGCTATTTTGGTATCGACTTCCATGGGTACGTTCGGTGAAATCCCGGCATGGCCTGCGGCTCTGCATAAATGGAATATCCCGTTTCTTCAATATACCCTGGATATTGTCCGAATTAATAAAATGAGCATGTTGTTTGGGTATGTTTACGTTATTGCCGCATTTTGCATGAATATTTATGCCCTGGAAGTGAAAAACGACTGGGAACATGTGGTGGCAATGATCTATGTGGGCAGTGCTCTCGGTGCCATTTTTAGCGGCGACCTGTTTACGCTGTTTTTCAGCCTCGAAATAATGTCCTGGGCGCCGTTTTTCCTTCTGTTGTTTCGGGGGACTAAAAAATCAAGAGGGGCTGCCTTTCGCTACATTATCTGGCACCATGTCAGCGGATTATGTATCCTGGCCGGCATCTTAATGCACGTTCATCAAACGGGTTCAATTGAATTCACCCATATGCCCTGGGGATGGGAAACGAAATATTTCGGATATCATCTCATGCTCCTTGGATTTATTATCAATGCCGCCACAACCCCCTTTCACTCATGGTTATCCGATACTTACTCCGAGGCCAGCCCCAGCGGTTCCGTCTATATGACCGCATTTACCACCAAGACGGCCATTTTTTGTTTGATTACCACTTTTTCCGGTGTTCCCCTGTTGATGTGGATTGGGGCGATTCAATCAGTATTCGCCCTGTTTCTGGCGGTACTTGAAAATGACGCTCGCAGGCTCTGCTCCTACCATATTATTTCTCAGATCGGATATATGGTCGCAGGAGTTGGGATGGGAACACAAATGGGTATAAACGGCGCGGCCTCGCATGCGTTGTGCCATATCATTTATAATGCCCTGCTGTATATGGGCGCCGGATGTGTCCTGGTCGTAGCGGGTACGGCCAAGTTCAATAGACTGGGCGGACTGTATAAATATATGCCCATCGCCTTCTGGCTCTATATGATCGGTGGTTTTTCCATCTCCGGGTTTCCGTTGTTCAACGGTTTTATCAGTAAGGCCATGACCATCGAAGCGGCCGAATTAATTCATCAGCCCATTATCTATTTGCTACTCGAAGGCGCCACCGTCGGGACTTTTTTACATACCGGGCTTAAACTCCCGTGGAACGTATGGCTTCAAGGTCGCAAAGAACCACCACCCGATATAAAGGCCAGATTAAAGGACTCTGCCTTCAATACGCCGGTACACATGTTGGTCGGGATGAGTATTTTAGCCTTTCTGTGTATCTTCCTGGGTGTCTACCCGAAAATTCTGTATGATATGCTTCCATACCCGGTGGAATACATCCCGTTTACCATCACAAGAGTGTTTTCCATCACACAGATGTTTATCTTCTCTTTTTTGGGATTCTGGCTGTTGCGTAAACTTGTGAAAGGGTCTCCCGCCTATGTGCTGGATACAGACTGGCCGGCCCGAATTCTGGGAAGTAAACTTTTGTCTTTTTGCAAAGGTCCCCTTCCTGCTTTCGGCGCTGCTCTGGATCAGCGTATCATGCAATTTAGTTCAGATTTTGTCAGAAAAATAAAAAGCCCGCATATTGAAATGCTCATGATGCCAAAGTCAATCGAGCAAGGTGTTTTAATCATCATAATCCTTTTTTCTGCCTTTTTGATTTTTAGACTAATCTAGACGATGCCGGAATATTATCCGAACCGTCCTGTAATATAATCTTCTGTCAGCCGGTGAAGGGGGTTTAAAAAGATCTGATCCGTGGGACCGATCTCGATGAGGTCACCCAGATGAAAATATGCGGTACGCTGGGATACGCGGGATGCCTGCTGCATGGAATGGGTGACAATGGCAATGGTATATTCCTGCTTGAGTTCGTCAATCAGATCTTCAATAATGGCGGTGGCAATGGGGTCAAGAGCAGAACAGGGCTCATCCATGAGAATGACTTCAGGATTTACCGCAATGGTTCGGGCAATGCACAGCCGCTGCTGCTGTCCGCCGGAAAGCCCTGTTCCGGGCTGGTCCAGGCGATCTTTTACCTCGTTCCAAAGCCCTGCCCGTTTCAGAGAGCCTTCCACCAGCTCATCTGTCTCGTCCCGGTTCCGGACAAGTCCGTGAATTTTAGGACCGTAAGCGACATTCTCATATATGGATTTGGGAAAGGGATTAGGTTTCTGGAACACCATGCCGACCTGTGCCCGCAGCGGAACCACATCCACATCCTTATCATATATGTTTTTCCCCTCCATGGTAATCTCACCCTGAACCCTACAGCCTTCAATGGTATCGTTCATCCGGTTCAGACATCGCAGAAAGGTTGACTTACCGCATCCGGAAGGCCCGATCATGGCAATCACCTCGTTACGGCCAATATCAAGGGAAATATTGTTGATGGCCTGTTTCTCTCCAAAATTATAGTATACGTCCACATTCCGGCAACTCATCCGGGGATTTTCAACGGTCATCTCCCCCACGGTGATCCGGTCGTCCCTGGCAACAAGGTGACGTTTGTGGGATCGTCTTCCTGACGAGCCCGGTTTTATTTTTTCTATTTTCATATCCGGTTCAATTGATTCTGTAACAAACATTTGCATGGCCCCTCCCTATGGCTCAGCCAAAAATAAAAACCCGGGCCGGCCACGAGCGGACCGGCCCGGAAAGTTACGACTAAAGGTCAGCCAATGTAAGTGATTTCAAATTTTTAACATTGTCCCGAAACAATTGTCTCTCATCCGCAGGCATGGGAATCAGACCTTTATCGGTCAGGTACCCTTCGTCACCCCAGGCTTTTTCGCTTGCGAACTCGGCAAGGAACTCTTTCATGCCGGGAATGGTTTCCACATGGGCTTTTTTTACGTAGAAAAACAGGGGACGGGATACGGGGTAGGAACCGTCTGCAATGGCTTCAAAAGTCGGCGGCACACCGTCAATGAAGGATCCCTGGATCTTATCGGTGTTCTGGTCAAGGAAAGAAAAACCAAAGATGCCCAGTGCATTGGAGTTGGCGGAAAGTTTCTGAACGATCAGGTTGTCGTTTTCACCGGCTTCGATGTAGGCACCGTCTTCGCGAACCGTATGGCAAAGGGCCTTGTATGCCTTTTTATCAATTTTTTTAAGGGCTTTTATCCATGAGAATTTCCTGGCGCCACCTTCCATGGCAAGCTCTACAAAAGCGTCACGGGTACCGGAAGTGGGCGGGGGGCCAAGCACTTCAATTTTTACATTGGGAAGCGAAAGGTTCACATCCTTCCATGTTTTGTAAGGGTTGGGGATCAATTTGCCTGTCACATTTGCCGACGGTACATCCTTGGCAAGGGCAAGGAACAGATCTTTTCGGGTCAGTTTCATGGCAGGGGACTTTTTGGAGTTGGCCACAACAATACCGTCATAACCTATTTTCATCTCAACAATATCGGTTACACCGTTTTTCATGGCTTTTTCAAACTCACTCTTTTTAATCCTTCTCGAGGAGTTGGTGATGTCGGGATGCTGTACACCGATACCTGCACCAAAAAGCTTGTGTCCTCCGCCGGATCCGGTGGATTCGATCTTCGGGGTTTTAAAAGAGGTAGTTTTACCAAACTGCTCTGCAACAACGGTGGCAAAGGGATAAACAGTTGAGGAACCCACAATGGAGATATAATCTCGTGATGAACCTGCATACACGTTTGAAAGGCCCATAGCAAAGATCAGGGCGGTTACTGCTACCAGAATTCTTTTCATTTGTTACTCCTAATAAAGTTTAATAATTTATGAACTGAAATGTTTACCATCTTCTCTCAAATTTCTTTCTCAGAAAAACCGCCAGGGCATTCATGGTTACCAGGAAGGCCAGCAGAACCATGATGGCAGCGGAGGTTCTCTCTAAAAATGCTCTTTCAGGGCTGTCTGCCCATAAAAAAATCTGTACCGGTAAAACCGTTGAAGGATCGGTAAATCCGCCGGGGATATCGACGATAAAGGCCACCATACCAATCATGAGCAAAGGTGCGGTTTCCCCCAGAGCCTGGGCCATACCGATGATGGTACCGGTGAGCATACCCGGTAATGCCAGGGGCAGCACATGGTGGGAGACCATCTGAGTTTTTGAGGCACCGATCCCAAGGGCGGCTTCTCTGATGGAAGGGGGGACGGATTTCAACGCCGCCCGGCTGGCAATAATTATGGTGGGCAGAGTCATAAGGGTCAGCACCAGCCCGCCCACAACGGGGGCAGACCTTGGCAGACCGAAAAAATTGAGAAACACGGCAAGCCCCAGAAGACCGAAGACGATGGACGGCACGGCGGCCAGGTTATTGATGTTGACCTCAATAATATCGGTCCATAGATTTTTCGGTGCAAATTCTTCAAGATAAACCGCAGCAGCCACCCCGATGGGAAAGGAGAGGCACAGGGTCACCAGCAAGGTATAGAACGATCCGCAGGCAGCTCCCCAGATCCCGGCCAGCTCGGGTTCCCTTGAATCACCGGCCGTAAAAAAAGTGGTGTTAAACTCTTTTCTGATCTGCCCTTCTTCCATGAGATGATCAACCCAGGAAAGCTGCAGATCATTCATCCGGCGTTCGCCCTCAGGCACATCACGGTTGATATGTCCTTTCATGAGCATATCCACGTCATCATCCGCCGGTACCCACATTTTTATGGTATTACCGATCTCATGACGATTTCTGGTCACAAAATCCTGAAGCATAAACGAGGCTCCTGTGCTGACCAGGCCGTAAAGTTTTCTTTTGTCCCGTCTGTTTTCCACTCCGGGAAACGTGGTTTTAAGCGAACTGCGTACCAGGCGCAGATAATTGGCTGCCGAAAGATTATCCTTGTTAATTTCCTGGGGGTCCAGAAAGATTGCAAGTTCAATTACCGTCTGCTGAAATGCCGTGTATCCGTTGGCAATGATACTGATAAAAAGGAGGGATAAAAAAGACAGACTCAGGAGAATGGCAACAAGTCCGCAGCGCCTGAATAGCCTCTCCCGTTTATACCGTTTGGCAAGTCCTTTGTTGACAATATCCATGGTCCTGACTTTAGGACCGTTAGTGTATCGTGGTATATTATTCATACTGCTCCCTGTATTTACGGACCACCACCAGGGCAATCACATTCAGAATCAGAGTAATGATAAAAAGCATGAGTCCAAGGGCAAAGGCAGCCAGGGTCTTTGGACTGTCAAATTCCTGGTCCCCGACAAGCAGGGTTACAATCTGCACCGTCACCGTGGTCACGGTTTTAAGGGGATTTACCGTAAGGTTGGCAGACAGGCCTGCGGCCATAACAACAATCATTGTCTCACCAATGGCGCGGGATACGGCCAGAAGCACACCACCCACAATTCCGGGAAGTGCCGCGGGCAGAACCACACGGGTAATGGTCTCGGACCGGGTGGATCCAAGTCCCAACGCCCCGTCCCTCAAAGATTGAGGAACCGCATTTATAACATCGTCGGACAGGGAGGAGACAAAGGGAATAATCATGATTCCCATGACCAGTCCGGCCGCCAGGGCACTTTCCGAAGAAACGTCCAACCCGAAGGATGCACCGGTATTTCGAATGGCAGGGGCAACAACCAGGGCGGCGAAAAAACCGTAAACGACAGTGGGGATACCTGCCAGGATTTCCAGCAGGGGCTTTGCAATATTTCTAAAACGCTTACCGGCATATTCCGACAGGTAAATGGCGGACATCAGTCCTATGGGAACCGCCACGCACATGGCAATGGCCGAGATCAGCATGGTCCCCATAATAACCGGAATGGCACCAAAAGCTCCCGAAGACCCGACCTGATCGGTTCTGATGGCCATCTGGGGACTCCATTCAAGTCCGAAAAGGAACTCATTGACCGGAATGATATGAAAAAAACGGATGGCCTCGTACAGGACAGACAGGACAATCCCGATGGTTGTAAAAATCGCCAGAGAGGCACAGGCAATCAAGAACACCTTGATCACGGTTTCCACATGGTTTCTTGCCCGAAGTTCCGGTGAAACCGCCTTTCTGATCCAAAAGACAGCTGCAATTGCAGTGGTGACCACCAATACACTCAGCGCGGCATGACTGGTAATTCTCAGGCTCTGATAATGATCGGATGCTGCCTGAATAGCGGGACTGATCTTCCCTCCCACAATATTACCGTTAACCAGATTATGGATATCGTTAATAATCAGGTTTAGCCTGTCATTCGGCAGGGTCCTGATCTCCTCCGGCATTCTTGCAATCATCATATCCGTGATCACACTGGACTCAAAGGCCAGCCAGAAGGAAAAAATAATCAGGGCGGGCACGGCGCACCATAGGGCGGAAAGAGCCCCGTAGTAGGTCGGTCTGGAGTGCAGAACTTTCGGGCCGCCTTTGGCCGAAGATACGGCAAAGGCCTGCCGGCGTCCGAGATAGTACCCGCCTGCGGTCAGCATGAGAAGGGTTAAAAGTAGTTG
>PIVQ01001093.1 GCA_003354055.1 Desulfobacteraceae bacterium
TGTTTTGCAGGCGCACTGTGTTTTGCACGTGGCTTGTTCTCCTGTGATTTGTACAGGTTCTGCCGGGATGAATTTCTCTGGCCCTGCCTGTAACCTGCCCGGTACCCGGCGGTCCGGCCCTGGCGATATCCGTGACGGTATCCCCGCTTGTATCCTCTGTACCTGCCCGGTCCCCACCAGCCTCCTCTGTACCATCCGCCGAACCCTATGGTGAACCGGAAAGGTCCGCTGGAATAACTGAAGCCAAGTCCCCAGCCCGACCAGGGATTATACCGGACATGAAATCCCCAGGTGGAGTGGCAGGGATAGCAGTAGTATCCGCAATAACCCGGATAATAGTAACCGGAGCCATACACCACCGTGTTGTTGTATACATAGGTATGGGTGTAACCGGCCGTATATCCCATGATGACTTCATCTTCTGTTACCCTGTAAATACGGACAAAGGTGACATGGTAAATGGGACATTCCGGGGGAATGGTATAAATGACCTGGGGAATAGAAACCGCAACCTCCCACGGTCCCTGTTCTTTGGACGAAACAAACCAGACCCCGTTGTCACAGGCATAGTATTTTTTTTCGGCAAGAACCACCGGTGTGGTTGTATTCACCGCGTAGCTCATACTTGTATTCTTTATTTTTTCGAACTTGGGATTTCCGTCATAGACAACATCCAGAGATGCGGTTTTCCGGTTGATCACAGCGGTCTGGGGAATGGCGGCATCAGCCACAGCCGCCTTGGCCACCTCTGTTTCAGGCACCGCATAAAGTACCGTGCCCATCTCGGATTCTTCGGGTATTTTGGAAAAATCAGCCGGCAGCTTGTCCGCAGCCGCATAGGCCCAGGGGCCTTCCATGGACTTTGCAGCAAACCAGCGCCCGGACAGGAGCACATAGTATTTCTGGCTTTTAATATCCATGAGGACATCAGAATCGGTATTGCTCATGTATAAAAGCTGAGTGCCGGAAATCGGTGTAAATTCAGGTTCTCCTGTACATGAAATCAACTCGGTCGGCTCGGTTGCAACGATGATTTTCGGCTCGGCACCGGGCGTGAATTTTTCTTGTCCTTCTTCAGGAGCCTCTCCATCGTCCGTCTCAGGTGCCAGGGCAGCCACTTCAGGGTGGACTGAGGTAGACTTTTTCCACTCTCCTTTAATATCCTGCGCTTTAAACCAGGTCTTCTTATCCGCAAAAAGATAGTAGGTTCCCTCTTTCTGGTGAAACAGAATGGTAAAGGGGGTGTTGATCACCCGCATGAGATCCGAATCCTTTTCCGACTTCATCCGGGGTTCACCATCCAGGCTGATCAGGACAGCCGGCTCTTTTTTAAAAAGAATAACCGGCGGATCCGTATTGATATTTTGGGTATTGACGATCTGTTTTTCAGCCGTTTCAAGTGTGGCCACCAGGTTGTCCATGGCAATTTGCAGGTCCAGGGCCTCAATCTCCTTTTCCAGGGTCTTTGAGAGCGCAGCTTCTTTCTCAGGGGTCTGGTTGGGAAAACTCAGCCGGCTTACCTTAATGTCATGGATGGATGCCGTTCTCTCATCCCGGTCAGTATCAAGTTCGGCCTTGAACCAGGCCACTCCGAAAACAGGCTCCCGGGCTTTATCCGTTTCAAGGGCAACCGCAGCCCTGGCCTGGAGGGTATTCCCCTCCAGTTTTTCCGGCTGGGGCTGGTAAATGATCAGCAGCCCCTTGGGTGTGCTGATCTCATAGGGCCAGTTGCCGGAATTATCGTTTTCAGAGGCCATGGCCTGTCCGAAAACAACCATGGGCAAGATTAATAGAACACAGATCCAATATTTTAACATCAAGGACTCTCCTTCACATGTGATAGAACGCACTACAATTTATATTCCGACGCGACAATTCCGACGCGACAATTTCAACCCGGCGGTTCGGCATCCGGCTCCAAGTTGTCGGTGTCACCGGCCATGGCTGCAACGGTGTCTGTTTTCTGCTTTTGAAAGGCGATCAGAAGGGAAAG
>PIVQ01000300.1 GCA_003354055.1 Desulfobacteraceae bacterium
GAGTGGGCAGTACCTTTGGCTTCACCCTGACGCTTGCCAAACAACAAGGTTGCGACGGTGTTTCCCCGATACAATCCGTTTCTCTTAAAGAAAAACGTATCCTTGTGGCAGACCCCCATTCCACGGACCTGCAGGTATTTAAAACCCTGCTTAACGAATGGGGGTGCATAGTGACGAGTGCTGATTCCATGGCCTCCCTTTTTCATATTCTTGAAACATCTGCCTGGGATCTTTTGCTTCTGGATTCGGATTTTGGGAAGGCAGACGGGCGTCTGATTAACCGGGTCCGGGACCTTACGAAAAATTATGATGTTGTGATCATTGTTCTGGCATCTGTCGGAAAACCCGGAGATGTGGACCGTCTGAGTGAAAAAGGGGTCAGGGGCTATCTGTCAAAACCGGTCAGGCCCCGGGAATTATACGAATGCATTGCCGCTGTTCTCGGTGCATCCTCAAACAACTTCGGGGTTATTACCCGCCATATCCTGAACGAAAATAGAAAGCGGCAGGTGGGAATTCTGTTGATTGAGCCGGGCAGGGCCAATCGTAAAATGGCGATGAACACCATTACCAAATCCGGATACAGGGCAATTGTCTGCGCCGGTATTCCGGAGGGAGTTAAGGCCTATACATCAGGGGGGATTAATCTGGTTATTGTGGATTTCCAGGATCTGGCAGGTGATGAGGCTGTTGCAGCTATTCGGGCACTTGAGATGGAAAACCGGGCCGAACCCGTTCCCATCATAGGGCTTACAGCGGAGCCGGACAGGATAAAAGATGTTAAAGATGAATTGGCGAGAGTTTTGCCAAAACCTTTTGATCCCCCACTGTTGCTTGAAGCAGTTGAAAAATGTACCTGGCGCGATGAAACGTTTTTACAGGCCCATATTCCGGGATACACTCTGGGGAAAACAAAAACAAACCAGATCTTTGATGCGGCCGCAGCTTTGGAGAGGGCCATGGACGACAAAGAGTTTCTTGAAATGCTGGTCAATGAATTTATCAATATGCTGCCGGATAAGCTCAATAAGATCCGGGCAGCCGGTAAAAACAGGGACGGGGGCGAACTTATACTGGCTGCCCAGTCCCTGAAAGGGGCGTCTGCAAATATGGGAGCACTGGAAATCACCGCAGCTGCATCTGCCTTGGAGCAACCGGCTGAAAATCAGGATTTCACAGGTTGGGATACCCGTTTTAAGGCATTGGAATCTGCCTGCAATCGGTTTAAATCTGCAATAAAACATATTCAATGGGGTGAGATATGAAAATACTGATCGCAGAAGATGATTATGTGTCCAGGCTGCTGGTTAAAAAAGCCGTTACCAAGATCGGCCATGAAGCCATTCTCACCGAAAACGGTAAAGAGGCCTGGGAGGCCTTTCAATCCGAGAAACCGCATCTGGTGATCACCGACTGGATGATGCCGGAAATGGACGGCATAGAACTCTGCAAACGAATCCGGTCCGGCAAGGGATTCACCTATACCTATATCATTCTCCTGACGGCAAAAGACAAAACCACCGATCTTGTAGAGGTCTTTGAAGCGGGGGCGGATGATTATATCATCAAGCCGTTTAAACCGGATGAACTGCGCTCCAGAATTAAAAGCGGGGAGCGGATCGCCTCCCTGGAAAGCCGGCACTTTGCCCTTCAGGCAAAGCTTTTGATAAAAAACAAAAAACTGGATGAGGCACTCTCCAATTTACAAGCCACCCAGGCCCAGGCCCTTCAATCCGAAAAAATGGCCTCCATCGGCCAGCTGGCCGCAGGCGTGGCCCATGAGATCAACAATCCCATCGGATTTGTCGGAAGTAATCTGGATGCCCTGACCGATTATTTCCAGGACTTTGAGACCCTGCTTGACCATTACAGCACCATGGGAAAGCTGCTGGATAAAAATTCAAACCCCGGCGATGACGGGCTTTCAGCCCAGTTGGCGCAAGTCCATAAATGCGAAGAAGATATAGAAATCGAGTACCTGAGAGAGGATGTTCCCGATCTTCTCAAAGACTGTATTGACGGCACCCGGCGGGTGGGGAAGATCGTTGCCGATCTGAAACAATTTGCCCATCCCGGCAATGACAAGCAGATGCTCATGGATATCAATAAAGGGATTGAATCCACCCTGAACGTGGTGGCCAATGAAATCAAATACAAGGCCACGGTAACCAAAACCTTAAACAAGATCCCGCCGGTGGAAGGCTTCCCCCAGAAGATCAACCAGGTCTTCATGAACATCCTGGTAAATGCAGCCCAGTCCATAAAAAAACAGGGGGAGATCATTATTAATACAACTTCAGAGGGAAAGGATGTCATCATTTCCATCTCCGATACCGGCTGCGGAATTGAGCAGGAGAATTTAAACCGTATCTTTGATCCCTTTTTCACCACAAAAGAGGTGGGCAAGGGCACAGGCCTTGGCATGAACATTGTCTACAATATCATCCAGGAACATAAAGGAAACATTGAGGTGGAAAGCGAGGTGGGCAAGGGCACCTGCTTTACCATTACCCTGCCCGGGAAAGACTGATGGCCTTGGGGATGTTATATCCCTAAATGCTCGATCATAAAATGCAGCCGGTTTCGCAGGTTGGCCTCACTCATACCGGCATCAAAATCCAGGGAGTAGAGATTTATTTCAGGGTAAATAGATTTGATTTTGTTTTCCACTCCCTTGGAAATAATATGATTGGCAATACAGCCAAAGGGTTGCAGGCTGATAACATGGTGAATGCCCTGCTCTGCAAACATGGCGACTTCCCCGGGTACAAGCCACCCTTCACCGAATTGGTGGGTCAAACTCAGGATTTTGGAGGCGCGCTGTGCAACATCATTGATATCCTCAAAGGGCAGGCCATATCTGAATTTTGAAAATAATGCGTTGAATTTTGTATGGGTTGTCATAATCAGCCTTTCAAGGCCAATGCCGATTAAATCTGTTAATTTCCTGTGCCTGGTATTTGCCTTGATATTCTCCTTATAATTAACAATATCCTGAATAAAGTAGTCGACAATGGGTGGCAGCACAGGTTCAATGCCCTGCCTGGCCAGCCAGTGAGCCAGATCCTGATTTGCAAAATAATTGTACTTTGCATAGATCTCTCCCACAATTCCCATTCTCGGCATTTCCCTTTTATGTATGGGAATTTCGTTAAATTCATCTATTGCTTTTTCCAGCAGCCTGAAAATCCCGGAATAATTATTTGAAAGAATAGCGCTTCCTACCCTTTTCATGTAGCGCTGTCTTACCCCTTGGCTCTGACCCTTTGTTTTTTCCCGGGGAACGGTTGCATAGTACATTTTTGCAATGCAGTCTGCAAACATGGTGGTCACCAACAATATCCGGATTTTCCTCAGCCAGTTGATCTTAAATCCGGGCTGGTTCATTCCCCCCTGGGAAGACGTGACGGAAATGATGGGGATATCTTCAAACCCCGCCCCGATCATCGCCTTTCTGATCAGGGACAGATAATTGGATGCGCGGCACTGTCCCCCGGTCTGGGTAATTCCGATAGCGATTTCCCTGGGATGATAATGGTTGTTTTTAAGTGCCTTTATGATATCCCCGATAAGGATAATCCCGGGATAACAGATATCATTGTTGGCATATTGAAGCCCAAGGTCCACTGATTGTCGGTCCGGCTTTGGAAGAATAATAAACTCATATCCTGCATTCTTAAATATTGCCGGTAGATAAGCAGAATAATCTTCTGAAAAAAACGGAGCCCAGACCACTCTTTTTTTATCCTGTTTTAAAAAAGGTACAAAGGGTTTCCTTGATACATACCCGCAATCGCAAATCGATTTTTGATACCCAAGAGATCCTATCATTGAGCGCAATCTTAAGCGGACAGACCCGGGACTTGAGATCTCATCTACTTTTATCAGGGTATGGTTCTTATGCCCGGTTTTTAGAATCTCCCTTACCTCGTCGATGACCACGGCATCCGGGCCGCAACCAAAGGAGTTGAGCTGGACCAGTTGAAAATTGATAGGGTTTAGTGCCACCCATTTTGCTGCGGCATAAATTCTGTTGGGATAGGACCACTGGGTCACCACCTGGACGTCCTCTAAAGCGCCGTCATCAGGCATAAGCGCATCCTCGGTGATCATTTGGGCACCCAGTCCCGACAAAATTTCATTGATCTTATGGTTGATCAGCCCGTCTGTGTGATAAGGTCTTCCAGCCAGCACAATAAGCAGGGAATGATTTTTCCGGGCCTGATTTATCATCCTTGACGCCGTGGACCTGATCCTTTGCCTTACCTTTGCCTGTGCGGCAAGGGCGCAATAAAAAGCGTTGTTGATGATGGACTTACTGATATTAAACCTTCTCAGGTATGCCACACAGGCCTTTTTCAAAAGGGTCTCATCATCAAAGGTGAACGTAGGCCTGTCCAGGGGAATACCAAACCGCTGTCCCGGGTTTACGGCACTTTCGATCACATCGGCATACCCTGTTACAATGGGGCAGTTGTAAGCATTTTTAGCCTGTTCAAAATCCTTCTTTTCATAGACCACCATAGGATAAAATATCCTGTCCACCCCTTTTTCAGCCAGATCAAAGATATGTCCATGCATCAGCTTGGCAGGAAAACAGATATTATCCGACATCACGGTTCCCATACCCTTTTCGCCCATATTGACAGTGGAGGGTGACGAGAGCCGGACATTAATCCCGCATCCGGTAAAAAGTGTATGCCAGAAAACAAAATTCTCATAAAAATTGAGGCCCCTGGGTATCCCCAGGGTCATGACCGGATCCTCATGGGGAGAACAATCCCGGTTAAACATAAGATCATTTTTATAGGCTATAAAATCAAATCCCCTTTTTTCGTTTTCCCCTTTTGCTGAAAAATATTTTTCACACTTATTACCTGAATAAAAGGGCCTTCCCCCGGGAAAGACGTACCGGGTGACCCTGCAGGTGTTTTCACACCCCTTACAGGCGATCTGGTCTGTTTCATAATTTTCGATCTCCTCCAGAGCCTGAAGACCTGCAAAATTGGTGCGGTGTCCGGAACCTGCCCTGTGCGCGTCCCGGGAAAAAAGGGCTGCCCCAAATGCCCCCATCAGTTCAGGTGCGTGGGATATTGTCACGGATTTACCAGTCAAAAGTTCCAGGGCTCGGACAATGGATGGATTTTTAAAGGTGCCGCCTTGTAACACAATATGGTCCCCTATTTCAGACATGGTATGGAGTTTGAGCACCTTAAAGAGACAATTTTTGATCACAGACCAGGACAATCCGGCACTGATATCTTCAACAGTTGCATTTTCCCGCAAAGACTGCTTTATCTTTGAATTCATGAATACTGTACACCGTGTACCGAGATCACAGGGTGCTGTTGCATGACAGGCAAGGTGTGCAAATTCCTCGATACTGTAATTCAGAGAGCCGGCAAGTGTGGAAAGAAAAGAACCGCACCCTGAAGAACAGGCTTCGTTGAGCTCAATCCGGCTGATGACACCCTGGTCAATAAAAATTGCCTTCATATCCTGACCGCCGATATCCAGAATAAAGGAGACCGCAGGATCGATAAATCGTGCCGCTGTATAATGGGCAACGGTTTCAACGATTCCCTGATCGATATTAAAAGCAGCCTTGATGAGATCTTCACCATATCCTGCCACGGCGCTTCGAACAATTGTCAGGCCTGGATTGAATTTTACCACCTGTTTTCTAAACTCAAGTAATCCTTTAATTACCGTTTTGACAGGATTCCCGCTGTTCTCTTTATACCAGGAATACAGGATCTGTTTCTGTTTTCCGATAATGACTATTTTTGTGGTCGTTGACCCCGAATCAATCCCCAGAAAACAGTCTTTTCCTTTATAGTCCTTAATGGCGCTTGTCTTAACAGGGATGGTACAGGCCTTTTTTTTCCAGTCCTTAAAATGCCGGGGACTCCTGAACAAAGGGGCCAATCGGTCCCTGACCGGCTCCGTGTTCATAAGCGCTTTATCCACCCGTTCCAATAGCTTCCGAACCGATATGGGTTTTGTCGGATATCGTTCAAACAGGGCAGTCCCCATTGCCGGAATCAACTCAGATCTTTCAGGCATCACCATATCAGCATTAGAAAAATTCAATACCTTTAAAAAGGTGTTCACAAGTTGGGGCAGAAAAGTAAATACCCCCCCGCACAGCAATATCTTTGATTTTATTTGCCTTCCCCTGGCAAGGGTATTGATGCATTGAACCGCAACGGCATGGAAAACGGAGGCAGCAATGTCTTTGTGGGGAATATTTCTGCTGAACATGTTCTGGACATCTGTTTTGGCAAATACGCCGCACCTGGATGCCACAGGATAGATATGAGCGTAAGACCCTGCCAGGTCATTCAATTGAAACAGAGTAATATTCAGCAAGGCGGCCATTTGATCGATGAAGCTGCCTGTCCCGCCGGCACAGTTTCCGTTCATGCAGATATCCGGTGGTCTGCCCCTGTTTAAAAAAATGATTTTTGAATCTTCACCGCCAATATCCAAGGCAGTCCTGACGTCCGGATAAAATTCTTTTATGACCAGGTGGGTGGCAATCACCTCCTGTACAAAGGCAATGTCGAGACGTTTTGAAACCCCCAAACCGGCTGACCCGGTCAGCTTCAGGTCAAGATAGCAATCTCCCTTTTGATCAAGGAGATCCTGTAAAAAGGATTTAATGGTTTCGTAAATTTTTGCGTGATGACGTTGATAGTGTGAAAAAACAAGGGTATTACCGGGATCCAACAGGGCAATTTTTGCAGTTGTTGAACCTATATCCAAGCCTGCTTTATATGGTTTCACCTGTAACATAACACCCCCAAATCACTTTCATGAAACGAATTAAGGATCGGCTCCAAAATTACTTGATCTTTTGTTTTCAAAATACCCAGTCTTTTAAGGGGTTTTGGAAACAATTTAGATCAAGTTATTTTGTAACGATTCCTAAAGGGTCATTTATGAGAAAATTCTTTCTTATATCATCTTATGGCAATCCATACCTGAGTATCTTTTTTCACGACACGCATCCTGACTTTATCACCTGTTGAGGTCAGCGGCAAACGGCGCACACTAAAAATTCCATGGGCGGACGGCATTTTTTTATGGCCCATGAAAGCGTTTTGGAGTATGATTTCCTTATCACAGAAGGGGGGATGATGATAAGCGTAAAGTTATATGCGTCCTCACCTCTTGCCCTGTTTCCCGTCCTGATTGTTCTTCTCTTTGTTTTTTTCTTTGTTTTTCTACTGCCCGTTCCCGCATACTGCCAGGACTGGTCAAAGGAACAAAAGGTGACGGCTGTAAACGTTGTTGGTATTGCCGGGGTGACAGCCTGGGGTGTTGTCAACTGGGACTATTTCGGAAGCTCGCCAAAAACGGGAAGTGAAGGGTGGTTTTCCAGGGATACGCCCGAAGGCGGGGCTGATAAGTGTGCCCACTTCTATGCTTCCTACCTCCTTTCCCATGCTCTGGCCGGTACATATGATCGCTGGAGTTATTCCAGGGATAATGCGGCGTTCCTTGGGGCCCTCTCCTCATTCGGGATCATGGGATCTATGGAACTTGGGGATGCCTTCTCAGACTATGGGTTCTCCTATGAAGATTTTGCCATGAATCTGTTCGGTTCTGCTGCCGGGTATCTGCTTTACCGGAACAAGTCCCTGTCAGAAAAAATTGATTTCCGGCTGGAGTATGTCCCACGGTTCTCGGATTCAGACCTGGTTTCCGATTACGACCACATGAAGTTTCTGATGGCGGTTAAGCTGTCCGGCTTCAGTCGCTTTCAAAAAAGCGACTCCCGGTTTTTTGAATTTCACCTCGGCTATTATGCCAGAGGATATCCGGATGATCCGGGCAAAGAGCGTAACATTTACTTTGGGATCGGTATCAGCCTGCCGGAGATCTTTTCCGGGATGTCCATGAAGAAAACCGCCCGTTTCTTGAATTATTACCAACTGCCTTATACCTATGTGAGTAAGGATCGGGATCTTAACCGGTGAGGATCGGCTCCAAAATTACTTGATCTTTTGCTTTCAAAATACCCAGTCTTTTAAGGGGTTTTGGAAACAAGTTTCTGCCCTTCAGGGTATTTAGATCAAGTTATTTTGTAACGATTCC
>PIVQ01001094.1 GCA_003354055.1 Desulfobacteraceae bacterium
TTCAGCACGGAGGTCATGTTGATCCGGGCCCGTTCGGTTTCGGACATATTGTTCAGGGCCTCGTAAAAATCCCTGGGACCTAAGAAGAAGCCGGCGTGGGCCCAGAATCCGTCTTTGAGATTTTTGCCCAGGCAGGTGTTAAAGATTCGGTCTTTTGCATTGGGATCGTTGAGATCCGGGACAAATGCCTCTCCCCGGTCATGGATCATGCCGTTGTCCCAGGTCAGATCGGATCGTAAAATGCCGAATTCCTGCATGAAATCAAAATCTTTTTTCAAAAGCTTGGAATGGATGGCACCCTTCTCACGCAGTAAATCAATGATCTTGGGGGTGACTTTTTGGTTTACCGTTATTTTCTCTTCGTTTACAAGGATCTGAAGGGCGACGTTGTCGTAGACCTTTCGTTTCATTATACCGGCGTTATAAAGATGAAGGAATCCGTCTACCAGCATCTCCGTGCATCCGTAGATGCCTTTGTCAAAAGGGGTGGTGGCGCCGACCTCGTCAACAACATCTCCGAATTTATCCCTTATTCCAAAGGCGGCTATGGCAGCGTTGTATAGATCGTTCTGGGTGTGCCGCATCTTGAGACCATATGCAATGGCATCCCCAAGGGAACCGATACCGATCTGGAGGGTACCGCCGTCCTTGATCAGGCTGGAGGCGTGGAGGCCGATGACATAATCCGTGGTGTTCACCGATTCTCTTGGAGCTCCGAAAAGGCCGAAATGGAATTCAGGACCTTCTAAAATCGCATCAAAAGTTTCAGGTTTTATAACCGCATCCCCGTACATAAAGGGCAGATTACTGTTGATCTGGCCGATGTTCAGGGCTCTTTTTCCCTGCTGCTGCATTCTTTTCATCTGGGCAAATGCATCAAGGGAGGTGTCGGAGTTACAGCTGGCGCTGTACCGGGTGCTGCCGTTGATCTCCTGCTTGGCCAGCAACTGGGCCACCACATTCATGCCGTTGGCTTTAAGATCTCTGGAGGCGTGGGTGTAGTTGGTGCTGATATAGTTTTGCTGCATGTGGACGTCATTTAAAAATCCGCCGGCCTTGTAGAAGAATTCACTGACCTTGATGTTGGGGGGAAGATTTTTTTTTCTGACAGCTGTGATATAGTCCAGATCGACGTATCCGTCCCATACCCGCTCTACCAGAGGCTGCATGAAACGCCGTTCCAGTTCGCTTGACCAGGAAGGCGGTTCAAGGGAAATGGCGGTCAGGATTTTAAGGTTTACCGCCGGGTTTTCAAGGGCTTTCTTGAACAGGGCGTTTGCAATGTGGTTAGGCTTTCCCAAACCGAGGACCATCCCTACATTGATGTCCATTCCCATGTGTTCAAGTACAAAGTTGGCCAATTCATCCGGATTGTCAAAAAATTTCGGGTTTTTGCCTGCCATCGTGTCTCTTTCCCCCGGTTTTGCTTGTCAGTATTACCACTGGGCGCACCCATAGTGTCCTGATTGGTTAAGGTTGGTGTTTATAATTTAATTGTTATGAAATAACGGTTTTTGGCCCTTAATCCATGATTAAGTCGTCCAGCCCTTTGTCCCTTAGGAATTTCGGATAAAGTTCATAGGCCGGTTTCAGGATCGGAAGCAGTTTCAGGGTCTTGGGAACGTTCCCCTTTGCCTTTACCTGTCTGCGGGTCAGGGCGGTGACAAGGTTGGCCTTGCCGTGCCAGAACTTATGGGCAAAATCGGCGTTCATGGACATGGTGACTTCAGGTGTGCCGTCAAACTCCCCTTTGATGAGTTTTGTCTCATCTCCTGAGGCATCAATGGTGATCACCGCATCCGGTTTTTCATACCTGAACTGAATACAAAGGTTGGTCTGTGCAAGGGACGGGCCGATCTCGGGATGCTGCTTTAACTCCTCATAAAAAGCCATGAGAACGTCGTAGACCATATCGCTGTCTTTAAATACCGAGGAGAGGGTGCCGGCCGCAGCTTTTTTTTGGGCGGAGGGTCGCAGGTCCTCCTTTGT
>PIVQ01000301.1 GCA_003354055.1 Desulfobacteraceae bacterium
CCCACCCCTATCCGGATTTTTCTTAACTCCGGCGGCTGAGGCGGCCCTTCCCTTGCTATGGCTCTGGATGAGCCTAAAGATACTGACGATTCTTTTGATATTAAAGGTCTTAAATTTGTTGTGGATAAAGAGTTTATGGAAAAAGCCGAAACAATCAAGATTGATTTCACCGGAATGGGATTTCACCTTGATTCAAATATCGACCTGGGACAGGGCGGTGGATGCGGCGGATGCGGCGAAAGCGGCGGTTCCTGCGGCGACTAACCCCAGCGACGATTAGGAATCGTTACAAAATAACTTGATCTAAATACCCTGAAGGGCAGAAACTTGTTTCCAAAACCCCTTAAACGACTGGGTATTTTGAAAACACAAAGATCAAGTAATTTTGGAGCCGATCCTTAGATGATTTAAGTCATTTAATAAAAAGGTGTCCTGCAAGATATTGCAGTGACACCTTTTTTATTTGTTTTTACCGGAAGGCATTATTTTTTGTTTTACCTGAAGGCAAAAGCAGAAGGTCTGAGTTGATCCACAAGACGCAGGTCCGGTGAAAAGGGGTTTTCTACAGGAGACGGCTCAGGCAGAATATTTTGAAACCCCATTGCTGTTAGATTCATATTGTACGCCCTGACCATAAGTGTCTCAAGATTGATCACATCTTCTATGTTATAGGCCAGCAGGGTGTCAAGGGCTCTGGGGTTCCCTGTATTACAATACTCCTGCCATAGAACAATGGCAAAACTGCCGTCCACACCATCAAGATCCCCCCGGTCAATCCCCATGGCTTTTTCACAGCGCTTTAACCCTCCTTTGAACCCTAAACCGCTTAATACGTATCTCAGGTCTATGTGGGCCTGATCCAGAGGACAGTTCATGCGGGCTCTGATAAAGGGTAAATCAAAGGTTTTTCCGTTATAGGTGATAATAAGCCCATAGGCCTGGATATCTGTTGCAAACTGATCCAGATTGTCTCCCTGTACATAATGACGAACCGATGTGCCGTCATACAGGGCAATTGTTGTGATTTTATCCCATGGTGAGAGACCTGTGGTTTCAATATCCAGAAAAACAGCTGTTTGTCTGAAGTGTTTGAACAATCTGTACTGTTGTCCTGCAGGCAAGGTGGATGCGAAGTAGGTGGCATCTCCGAGTGCCAGCCTGTTCAAAGACTCAAGGATTCCAGCGCAGATTCTCTCGTTTTTTAGGCCGGGTTTATCAAGTTTTCTCAGGGCATCCTTCCAGGTTAAAATCCCCTTTTCCCAAAGTTTTTGTTCGGTTGCAGGTCCGACTCCCGGCAAGTGGCAGAATGTATGTTCAAGCATATTTTTTCCTAAACCAGTTAAAGTTTGGCTTCTTATACCCCGAATTGTTAAAAGAAAACAGGGGATAAATTAACTCTCCCCCGGCTTGACCCGCATAAACGGTCATGATAGCCTTGTTAATACAATTATCGAACTTTTATTTTTGGGAAAATGCCATGTGCCGACAGAGCAATGAAAGATCTCCTGTAAGTTGTTGGGCGAAATCGAGCAGTACGTTCCTTGTTTTTCTTATGTTATTTTCGGTATTCGGCTTATTGGGATGCGGAGAAAAGGAAAAGGGGGATGATCAACTGGTGCTCGGAAACTGGACCCAATACAGGAACAGGGCCTATATCCTTTTGGTCATCCTGCCCAAGGGTACCTGGAGTTCATCTGTGAGAATTGCAGATGCCACCTCAAAAATCGTCAGCTCCAAGGGGAATGCAACCGGCTCCTGGCACATGGAAGAGGGGCAGCTTATTTTTACGGTTGTTGAATCCGATATTGAGGAAATCTGGGAGAAAAACGATACAAGTTTTTTTGAAATTGTGGAACTGGGTGAGCGGCTTATGCTGCTCAAAGAAGAAAGCGGCCGGGTGGCGGAGTGGAAAAAAACAAGTAGCCGGCAAGGGGCCGATGTTGAAGAGGAGCTGGCAAAAGTAATTTCCATGGCCCCTTATACGGTGAACCTGAATAAAAACAGTTCCAATGCCCAGGATCGTTATCTTTGCCTGAACATGCAACTGGTGCTCAAAGAGCTCATGCCGGACCAAAAAATTCCTGATTTCCACCCCAGAGCCAGGGATGCTGCCATTATTTTTTTAAGTTCCCTGGTATTCGGGGATGTGGAAAACTTTGAAAAAATTAAAGAGCAGAAAATGAAACTGGTGGATGTACTCAATCCTTACATGGATGGATTTATTAAGGATATTGAGATCGAGCAAGTGATTATTGCCACCTCGATAACCAAGGTGGAAGAGTTTATCATAGAGCACACCATTGGCAAAGAAGAGGAAGAAGGGGAGGCCGGAGGAGAGGGCGGCCAGAAGAAGGAAGCCGCTGATAAAGACGCCTAATCCATTGATTTTGTGACAAGGATAAGCCCTGTGTCAATTTTTATTAGGGCGGTTGATTCTGCAAAACAATTGCTGATTCCCAAAGTTGTTCCCTGCACTAATGTTTTATTTGTCAATGGGTATTCTAAGCCCTCTAAGGTCAGTCCTGTGACCTTCTCCGATACAGGTATCACCGACAGCAGTTCCCCGGGGGAACCTTGGATGGTTATTTCAGAATCGACCAGATAAATTTCATTATGGGAATCCATGATTCTGCCCTTAATACCTAAGGCCAGAATAGTGCGAAGCAAAAAAATATTGGCCAGGGTATGATCCAGCCTTTGGCCGGTTACCCCAAGTAATATGATTTCAGTACTTCCCTGACCAACGGCATAGTGAATACACAACTCGGTGTCGGTTTGATCCTTTCGGGTCGGAAAGGTGTGTATGGGGACTTTTTTTGATGTAAAAAAAACTTTGGCTTCGGAGCTGATGGAATCTAAGTCTCCAATGATCGCATGGGGGCAGATATTCAGTTCATGAAGATGAACAGCACCTCCGTCTGCCGCAAGGATCAGGTCTGCCGTGTTGAGTTCGGACAAGATCATCCGGGTTGGACTAAAGCTGCCGTTTGCCACAATAATTGATTTCATTAATCTTGAATATCAGAAAAAAAAAGGATTGAAAACCGGTATTATGGGGATATTCACACATCCTGTCTTGACACCCGGGCCCGGAGTTTATATTTTCCCATGCAATGATGCCTTTTAAACGAATTAATACATATATATTTTTAGAGCTTGTTCCGCCCTTTGCCATCAGCCTGTTTTTTTTGACTTTTGTTTTTCTGATGACCAGGATTCCGGAGATCACCAACATGGTGGTCAACTATAATACTGATGTCACAGATATCCTGATGTTGATCGGCTTTACAATCCCTCGGTTCATGGAATTTACCATTCCCATGTCAGCCATGATTTCCATTCTTCTGACCTTTATGCGCATGTCAGGGGAAAACGAGATTGTAGCATTGAAAGGGGCTGGCGTGTCTCTGTATAAATTATTACCCCCGGTTTTGATCTTTGCGCTCCTTGCAACGATTTTAAATTTGTGGGTGACGGTATACGGGGTGTCCTGGGGCAAACTTTCACTTAAAAAGAAAAGTATTGAAATTGCCAGATCAAGTATTGACGCGGCTCTTCAGGAGAGGCAATTCAACTCCCAGCTCACTGATATCATGATTTATGTCTCCTATGTGGATATGAAAACACGGGACCTGAAAGATGTATTTATAGAAGACCGGCGGACCCCCGGGGTGATTTCAATTTCAGTGGCGCCCAAAGGCAAATTGATTCGCCAGGATGATGAAAAGGTGTATACCATAAGGCTGTACGATGGGATGATAAATCAGGTCAACTCTGATGACAACAATGTGACCAATATTAATTTTGGTCATTATGACATCAATATTGACCTGATGAGTATGCAAAAAGGGGGATCCAAAAAGCTGCGCAAGGATCTGGATGAGCTATCCCTTCACGAACTGGTCCAGCATATCAAGGCCGGGATTAAAAATCCGGCCCGTCGAAGCGAAGCCCTGATGGTGCTCCATGAAAAATTTTCCATTCCTTTTGCCTGCCTTTCGCTGGGGCTCCTGGCCTTTCCCCTTGGGATCCAGTCCAACTCTTTGAGACGGTCTTCGGGGTTCAGTATGGGAATATTTTTCTTTTTGCTCTACTATTTTCTGCTGGCCGCCGGCTGGTCTGCCGGAGAAACCGGGCATTACCCGCCTTTTATCGGGATGTGGCTGCCCAATGTGGTCATGGGGGTTGCCGGCGTCTATCTGCTGGTTCGAAATGCCAAGGAAAAACCGGTCCGTCTGCCACGGGTGGTCCGGCAGGGCATCGATGTTGTCCGCAAACGATTTAAAAAAAGTGTTGATACCCCATGATGAAGTGCCTGCACCGATACTGGCTCAAGGAATTTTCAAAATTCTTTATTATGATCCAGACAATGATTCTGGTTCTGTTTGTGTTTATCGACTATCTGTCCCGGATGGATAATTTTCTTCAATCCGACGTAACCCTGGCCAGAGGATTGTGGTATGTGTTGCTTAAATTGCCTTTCATGTTTGTTCAACTCACACCTGCCAGTCTGCTTTTGGCCGTTATTGCGGCATTCGGTATCATGAACAGAAATGCTGAGCTCACCGCTTTGAAGTCGTCGGGAATATCCGTTTACTTCCTTGTAAAACCAGCCCTTCTGGCAGGGGTGGTGCTGGCCGGCGTCATGTTTCTCATGGGGGAAACTCTGATACCGATTTCCATGTCCAAGGCCAATCATATCAGATATCAAGAGATGGCAACCGGGACCAAGGTCTCCCTGGGCCGTAAAGATATCTGGATTAAATCCGGCAATGACTTGGTTCATATCAATTTTTTTGATCCGGTTCAAAAGCGGGTGGCCGGTATTACATCCACCACTATGGGAGAAGGTTTTCGGATTGTCTACCGTATGGATGCCCGTGACGGATGGTATGAAAACGGGCTCTGGCTTTTTGAAGGGGTGACCGAGCAGGTATATGATCCTGAAAAAGACGATTATGATATCACTATTTTGCCCAGAAAGATTCTCGAGACTAAACTCAACCCCGAAGATCTTGGGCATGTGGCTCTGAAATCCAATGAAATGAGCTATTCAGAACTACGGGAGTATGTAAAGAAGGTCACATCCGAAGGCTATGATGCCACCACCTATAAGGTGGATATGAATGGGAAGCTGGCCTTTCCCTTTATCTGTGTCATCATGGCGCTTACCGGTGCTGCCACCGGTATGCGGTCCTTTGTAAAAAACAATTTGCCTGTGGCCATTGCCGTTGGTGTGGTGATTTGCTTTTTATACTGGTTCATGTTCGGATTTTCCATTTCTCTGGGGTATGCTAAAATTTTACCCCCCTTGGTTGCTGCCTGGGTGGGGAACCTTATCTTTCTCTGTCTTGGATCCATCTATTTAATCAATACGGAATAGCGCCTCGATCCATGATTATTTTTTATCACATTTTCACCTCCCTTCTTTTTATTGGAATCCTGCCTTTGCTGCCCCTGATATGGCTGGTGTCAGAAAAGCGGAGGGCAAATCTACTTCAGCGCTTGGGTTTTTTTACCGGAATACCTGAAAAAAAGTCCGATAGTTACAGGATCTGGGTCCATGCTTTGTCTGTGGGAGAGGTCAATTCATCTTTGCCCTTTGTAAACGCTTTGAAGGAAAATATACCCCATGCCGACATTGTGTTTACGGCATCTACACGGACGGGGTTTGAAACTGCTAAAAGATTGATGTCACCGGGGAAAGAGAAGTCTCCCGTTTCAGCCTTTGGATATTTCCCCTTTGATATCTGGCTGTCTGTGATACGGGTGGCATCCAGAGTTCAACCGGATTTGATCTGTATTGTTGAGACAGATCTGTGGCCGGGTTTTCTGTCCATCATGAAACAGCGAAGGGTGCCGGTGGTTCTGGTTAATGCCAGGTTGTCTCCCCGATCTCTGGCAGGTTATAAACGCTTAGGCCGATTTTCATCTTTGTTTTTTGCCGGCCTTTCCCATGTTATGGCCCAGACCCGGAAGGATGCCCAGGGGTTCGAACAGCTCGGCATTTCCGGTAATCGTCTGTCAGTGACAGGAAATATCAAGTTTGACCAGCCCTGTGTGCAGATGACCGAACAAGAAATTCAAAAATTGAAGCAGCGCCTGGGCATTCGGGCTCATCACCGGGTTTGGATTGCAGGCTCTACCCATGGGGGGGAAGAAGCCATGGTGGTAGATGCCTTTGTACGGGCAAAAGAGAGCTGCCCTGACCTGAAGCTGATCATCGCACCCAGAGATCCAAACAGGAGCGCCAGGTTGATAGGCAAATTGCCCATATCTGCATTTAACCCCGCCTGTTTTTCCGACCCTGAATCACAAAAAATAAGAGCAGATATCCTTTTCATCGATACCTTGGGAGAGTTGGCCCGCGCCTATGCTGTTTGTGAATTTGCCTTTATAGGCGGATCGCTGGTCAGCCGTGGGGGGCACAATCCTCTGGAACCTGCCATGTATGGAAAACCAGTCTTGTTCGGTCCTCATATGACGGATTTTCAGGAAGTCGAAGCCTTGTTGCTGGACGCCGAAGGTGCTGCACGTGTAACCGACGGCATATCGCTGGCAGGAATGGTTGGTCAATTTTTGGATGACGCAAGCACCCGTGAGCGCATGGGAAAAGCTGCCCAAAACGTTTTTAATGGGAATTGCGGTGCGCTGAAAAGAATCCTTGGAAAAATAAAAGGTGATTTCATTGTTTAAACACTGGCTGGTATATCTGGAAAAAAGGATAGTTGACATTTCCGGTAAAAACTACAGGCCGCGCTTGTTTTCCTTTGAGCATTTTCTTGTCGCCGTTTCCCGGCTGTATGAGGCAGGCGTCCGGCTTTGGCTGGCAATGTATAATGTTGGGATCCTAAAGCAGAAACAACTGCCCTGTTTTGTGGTTTCAATAGGCAATATTATGGCCGGAGGATCGGGAAAAACTCCCATGGCAGTACACCTGGCTGAATCTCTGATCGGTATGGGGTATAAGCCTGTGGTGGTGAGCCGTGGCTATAAGGGGACTTTAGGAAAGTTGGCCGGTATTGTAGGCGATGGGAATCAGGTCTTTTTGGACGCCGATACAGCCGGTGACGAACCTTTTATGATGGCTCAAAAGAAACGGTTTCCCGTTGTCGTGGGGAAAAACAGGTATGAGGCCGGTAGGCTGGCTCTGGACCAGCTTGATGTTGATGTTATTATCCTGGATGACGGATTTCAGCATCTGAGACTTGCAAGGGATATGAATCTGGTTCTTTTTGACCATGACGCCCCCCTGGGTAACACTCGGATGCTTCCGGCAGGACGGCTTCGGGAAACCCCTGCTATGGCCCGTGAACGAATTCACGGCATTATTTTAACCCGGTGCCCGGAAAATGATCTTGACGGAACCGGGAGGAGCTCAATGCCGGATGGTATTGGTAATGTATTCAAAGGAATCCCCTTTTATAAGACTCGCCACCAACCTTATTTGGCCGATTTTTGCCCCAAAGACGTAACAACGGGTGTTCCTGACAATTTTGAGTTCTTGAAGAACCGCAAGGCTGTTTTATTCTCAGGGATTGTACGTAATGATTCCTTTAAGGACACGGTATCTCGATTCGGGGTAAAGGTGCTTGACCATCTTGAATTTCAGGACCATTACCGGTATAAACAGTCTGATTTTACAGATATCCGTGAGCAAGCTCAGGCAATGGGTGCGGATATAATTTTGACCACGGAAAAGGATTGGGTCAAGGTGGACAGATCTTTTGCCTGGGAACGGGATGTTGCCGTTATCGGTATCCGGATTGAACTTAACAATCCTGACTCCTTTGCCGGTTTTGTTGAATCGGGATTAAAATTATGAATAGCATGCGTATACAGTCCGGAAAACCAAAAACTTTAGCCCCTGGCCTGATAATAAATGATACAGATTAAACTTCAAGATACTGACCAGTCCAGAATTCTGATCCGGGCGGCCAATTGGGTCGGGGATGCCATTATGACTACTCCTGTTCTCAGGGCGGTGCGGAAAAATTATCCCCAATCCCATATCACGGTTTTAGCCAAACCCTGGGTGGTACCAGTCTATGAGACCAACCCCCATGTGGATGAAGTCATGGTCTATGA
>PIVQ01001095.1 GCA_003354055.1 Desulfobacteraceae bacterium
TTATTAGTGCGATCATGCTGCCTTAGGGGCATGTATTGTATTAAATGCCAATTTTGTAATTGGCGGGATCACCGAGATACTATTTGTGCTAGTAATATTTACCCAATCGAAAAGTATGGTCTTAAAAACAGAAGAACAAACTCCTATAATGGCAAAATAGTGTGCTGTTGGAGTTACTTTTCAGCTTGGTAATATAGCAAAGGTTTTTAAAGTATTGAGTATCTGCAAATTGCATGTATCCATTAGTCGGCTTTGAGCGATAAGCGGCCATTCAAGTGAGTCGTTATTAACTTAGTAAGAATAAGAGGAAACTTTCCCTTTTTTTACATGTTTATATAAGTTACAGAAAGCATAATATTTATAGCTGGTAATAACTTACACTATTTGCTATTAATATAAGTTCATGAAATAAGAACGTTTTCGCGCTAAAATAGGGAAAGTGTCCTCTGATAAAGATGTTGAACACACCGAGCAGGTAGCGCCTCAGTCCAACAAGCGATTATGCAACACAAACTGCGTGTTGCATAAATACTAAAGTGTTAGCACTCAATACATAACTGAGACTCCATGTTCACGAAAGAAGAAGTAAAAGAATTCGTAATTAAATACGGAAAAAAATGGCTGTTCCCAGATTTTTACAACAAGGTGACTTGGTATGTTGTAACCTTAGGCGCAGGGATAATACTTATACCTACACCATTCAAGTTGGTGGTTTATAATTGGATTATTGAGTCCTTTAATCTTAACTCAGGTAATACTCTAACCTTACCTGACATGGGATCTAGCACTGCAGATTATTGGCTTGGCTTTGCCCTTATTATTTCAGCGTTATTGCATAACGTATTTTCGAAATGGTTGCTTCATCAGAACGACATTCAAGATAGGGTTAAGGCAGAGAAAGTAAGCGCAGTGGATGAGGCACTATTTAAAGAATTTCTAGAAATATTCCCTTCTGGTTCTAGGTCGGCTTATCTCCTAGAAACTCATGATTTCGGAAATTCCTTTAGCCTCGAATCCTTAAAGGATATTGATAAGTTCGTTGATGAATGGAACTGCCCAGAGAAAAGTTTCATAAACCCAGAACTAGAGGCTATCCGCAAAGAGCTATGGAATAAATGCCATGAGTTTAGTTGGTTGGTAGCAAAGAAATCCGCACCAACACATGGTGGTTTTCAAAGCGTCGTTCCAGATCGAGTCCGAGGTGATTGGGATTGGCCCGAGTGGGTTGATAACGATGTAAAATCAGTCAATGAGATGGCTTCTGAGGTCTTTTCATTGCATCAAGGTTTTATTAAATCGATGCGCGAGGCCCTAAAGTGCTAACAAACGCGTCAATTAGGACGCTCGCAAGCTCGCGCCTGTTACGCGGGCGTTGAGGTTGTAGAATTACTCTTTTTAGGAACTGATTCTACACATTTTACTTGATTGCTTTTTAACCTTGAATCCACTGGGTTACTGTGATCTAATAGATATTATTCACCCACGGTAAACCGTTATGGCTCTTTCTTTGGGTGAGAAGTCAAGCCTGACTTATCCTGCCAAAATAAATTCATTCCTATCAATTTCGCTGAGCAAATTTTGCCTGGCACCTTTGAGTATGCCCTTTGTTATATTGTCGAAAATAAACTCGATTTATCGAGATTTGACGCGTGGTACAACAATGACAAAACGGGCGCTGCTGCGTATCCGCCTTCGGTAATGCTAAAGATTATTTTACTAGGTTATGCACATGGTTTGATCAGTAGTCGCCGAATTGCTAAAGCGTGTGAGACAAACATTTTATTTATGAGTGTGTCGGGTGATATCCAGCCACATTACACATCGATAGCGGGTTTTGTGGCTAAAATGCATGAACAGATTGAGCCGCTTTTTACGCAAGTGCTGATGGTATGTGATGAGGAAGACTTGATAGGCCGCAACATGTTTGCCATTGATGGGTGTAAATTAAAGTCCAATGCGAGTAAAGAGTGGAGTGGCACATTCGATGAG
>PIVQ01000302.1 GCA_003354055.1 Desulfobacteraceae bacterium
GCCTGCGCAAAACCAAATGGCTACATTGTTACCTGTGACGGTTCCTTTCAGCCCAATCAGTTACCTGCAGTCTACAACCGTAAATGCACGGTTCACAAACATACACGGGCTGCTATGAATTATACCAATTTTCCTCATCCAGTACGTCCAGCAGATGTAAATGCCTATAGAAACGCCAGATACTGGCTTGTTCCAAGTGGAAGCTTGATTGCCAATAATTCAATGATGTGTTTCGACCGCCTGACCCTGAGTTAATCCAAATGAATGATATTTGACCAAAAGGCGGTGATATTTAACCAGACGCATCAAATATCACTACTCGCACAGGCTATTATAATGCACCAGATTCAGGTTGCAAGCCAGGCGAATCAGGCAACGGTGGGGTGAGGGTAAAACCAATTGAAACTCCCATGAAAATGCGACTTTCAAATACCCCGCTCTGGCACAAAAAATGTATCACTTTCGGGGATGATCCCAAAATAAACATAGAAAGTACTTGAATATGAAACTGTTTATTCGTTATTCAATAGGCTCTTTCTATAAAAACAGGAATCGGTAATGGCTTTATCTTCACAGGAAATAGGAAGTCTGATATTTAAACCAACCATCCAGCCGAATCTCGGAAAGCTGGCTCTGGACGGTATGTCGCTCAGCCTTCTCATGCAGTTCGACGGTAAAAAGACACTTGACCAGGTTGCCCGACAAGTGGCGCAGACCCCGTCAGCCATACGCCCGGTGGTTGCAAAACTTCTAAAAGCCAAGCTTATCCAGCCTTTAAACACGACAGAAAAAACCGTAGACCAGGAATTTATGGGTTATCTTGTCTCCCGGCTGTCCATTGCCATAGGGCCGCTTGGAAGAATCGTTGTTGAAGACGGCCTTGAAATTTTAGGGTACACCGGTGCCACCCTTCCTGTCCGTCAGGCAGCAGAACTGATAAACCTCCTGTCCAGGGAAATTCCCAGGGAAGAGAAAAGAATCCAGTTCCAACAGGACATGCTCCAGAAAATCAGGGAAAAAAATTACCTGTGAGCCGGGGGAACATGCGGAATGGGAATAAGTTACAAAAAAATTTGAAATTCACCTTGGGTTAGCCCCTGACTTGGTAAGGAGAACATGATGGAAGTCGTATGTGAAGGATGCGGATCAAAATACAAAATCGATTCTTCAAAGATCAACGGGCCCAATGCCTGGTTTAAGTGCCAAGGATGTTCCAAGCCCATTAATGTTGACCGGCAGAATCCGGCAGAGGCACCCAATCCTTCCATAGGAAGTGATCTGCCCGTGACAGAGTCCTTCACAGATCCAATAGTTCAATCTCCTCCTGAAAAATCATACCGCTTTGGCCTCACTGCAAAGGTCGTCATTTTGATGCTGCTTGTGAGCCTGATTCCCGGGGGTATTTATTTTGCACTTTCGTCCAAATTATCCCATGAGAGAATATTATCTGAATCCGAAGATCTCGGAATAATGATTTCGGCCCAACTGTCATCGCAGGTGGACATGTGGATCGATAAGAACGTCCGGGCTCTGAAAACCCTGGCCCATCTGCCCGGAATCCGATCTATGAATGCCGATCAGCAGGAGAGTGTTCTTAAATCCCTTCAAAATGAATATCCGTGGATGTACCTAACATTTACGGCGGACATCAACGGACGCAATATTGCCAGAAGTGACGGAAAATCCTTAAGGGATTACGCCAACAGGCAATATGTCAAAGATATTGCCAGCGGCTCGGAACTGGCCTGGCAGACTCTGATCGGTAAAACATCAAAAAAACCGGCCCTGGTCCTTGCGGTTCCCATCAAAAGCCGGGGCCGCATTGTCGGGTTGCTGGCAGCGGCAATGACACGGGAGGCCATTTCAAAACGGATCACCACTTTCAAGCAGGGAAAAACCGGATCAAGCTTTCTTGTTGATCAGACCGGACGTGTTGTGGCACACCGGGATAATGCACTTGTGATGGAGGAACAGGATATGAGTATCCATCCTCTGATCAATGCATCACAGTCCGGCCGGAAAGGAAAAATTGAGTTTATTGATGCAAACGGTAAAACCGCCATCGGGTTTACCAAAACCACCGGACTTGGATGGATACTTGCCATTCAGCAGGAAAAAAGCGAAGCCCTTGAACCCCTCAAGGAGGCACGTTTCTTTGCCTTTGCCCTGCTTGGCGGCACCCTGCTCGTGGTTGTTCTCATTGCCCTGTTCGCCAGCCGGACAATTGTCCGGCCGATCACGGAACTAACCGATGCCGCAAACCGGATCAGCGTGGGAGATATGGATGTTGAAATAAATACCCGGTCCAAAGACGAAATCGGAGACCTTGCAGAGGCGGTTACCCGGCTCCAGGACAGCATCCGGATTTCGATTTCACGAATGAAGCGCCTGAAGAGATAATTTGCCATGCTGAACTTTCTTTTATTTACAAACGACCCGGCTGTTCGTGACACCATTGAAAAATTCATTTCAGGGCAGGATATTTCCCTCCTCACAGCCTCCACCTACCAGGAGGCCGCAACCCTCCTTGAAAACACACTTATAGCTCTCGTAGTGGTGGATTTCAACCTATCGCAGATCAAGGGCAAGTCTCTGCTGGAACACACGCAAGACCTTTATCCGGATATCCGGCTTATCACCCTGTCACCATCCCCCTTAGAACAGATAGAACTGCCGGCAAATGGATTTACCCCATACGTCGGTACCTCCTATGTCACAAGAACCTTCCATCAGATCGTTGAATCCGAAATTCGAAACCTGAGCCAGGGGGGGACCATCACCAATGTGTCCACCCATCTGTTTGCCCAGCTTCTGGAAATGGAGAAGAGAACCTGTGTCCTCAGACTCTTTGAGAAAATAACAAAACACGGGGGGCTTTTGGTTTTCAGGTCCGGAAAACTTGTTGATGCACGATTTAATACACTCAGCGCCATGGACGCGGCCTGCAGAATATTGGCCTGGGAAGAGGCTGATATTTTTATTCAGAATGTGGAAACTTCCGGGAAAGACAGGATTGATGCGGATCTGCAGTCCATTATAATGAAATCGGCTTACCTGAAAGATGAGGGTCTGGATTCACCGGCAGCAGCGACTACTCCTATGGCAGAGCCTCCAGCTGCAACGCCCCCTGCGACGACTACCCCAACGGCTCCGACCAGAGAGATCTCTTTTCCTGAAAAGCTTAGGCGACATCTTAAAACAGACATGGGGGACCGGCAGGGTTTTAACGATATTATCCATGACTCTGACATTGACGGTCTGATCAGTGATTCACAGGCAATGGGATCGATTTTCGATCTTGGCCGTTTAAAGCTGGGGTATGCCGATGACGGCACCTCTCCGAGAATAATTTTTCCCGGCTCCCCCCCCACGGTGCTGACACTAAATCCTCAATGTCCCCGGGACAGGGTGACCCAATCAATTAACAGGTTCCTGGATCAATTATGAAAGACATTTTTGACGCCGTTATCGGCCTGGATCAGATTTCCGGAGCGCTCATTCTGGATGAAGAGGGCAGGGTCGTTTATGACCCCCTTAGATTAAACAAAATTGATCCCCAAACTGAGAAAGATTGGCAACGCCTGATTGATTCGGACCATTTTCCCGGGGAACTGGATCTGATATTTAAAAAAGGCCGGCTCTATATCAGAAAAATAAAGTCTGTCTATCTTTTGGCCTTCATGGATGCAGACAGCTCTGTCGCCTCTCTCAAGCTAACCTGCGATATGTTTGAACAGGAAGCGGACAAAAAAAAGCCCCGCAGAGGTTTTTTCAACTTTTTTTCTTGATTTCAAAAGGACTGAAACGACTGGATTAGGAATCGTTACAAAAGATCAAGTAATTTTGGAGCCGATCCTTAGCTACGTTTTTCCGATTTTTCCTTCCACAACATTTATAAATTCCATAACTGCCTCTGAAGCTTCAAAATCTGAGACATGGGATTGTTTTTCCACCCCTAAGAAGAAGTTGCCCACAGGAAAAATCAAGATATTCTTTTTACTTCTCCTTGAAAGAGAGACATATTTAAAATTGCGATGCCCCAGAGCCCGCAGCCTGTTTCCACACGAAGATACTGCTTTGACTATTTTTCCAGGGGCCTCCATATCATGTGCCATGAGATTTCCCTTGCCGTCAACCACAATATAGCCGTGAACCCCTTTGATACGACCAATAATTGAAAACAGCCTCTCCACACCCATCAGTTCCCTCTGCACAGATCAATAATATGTTTAAGGAGCCCGTCCGGCAAGGCGGGCTTTGTTGTGACAATCACTATGTATAAGGCTCTGGTAATCCTGTGAACAAAAAAATGTTTATCGGAGATCACAACCATCATCCCATCCATATCCGAACAGGCATCAAGACCCTCTGCATAACTGCGGACCAGTCCAGAGCCCAGGGCTTCAATATCGTTTCTGTTCAGGACGGCAGGCATTTGTGTGCCAATCACCCTTTCCTCCCTGTCGTATAAAAAGGATCCGACGACTTCAGGGAAAGATAGGACTTCGCTCAAAAAACGCTCTGTATCATCAAAAGGAAGCGTTGCCCTGACATTGACTGAATAGGCGTTACCATAGCTACAGCTGCTGCATTTAAAAACCGCTTTACCGCCGGTAAGAGCCGAGGGAGGAAGATCATTTTTTTTACCGCAGTCTTCACAAAATAAAATCATGCTAGTTCCGGAACATTGACGTTATCTTTGCAAAAATTCCGCCTTGAGAAGAACCTTCCGGTTCAGTACTGCCGTCTTCCGATTCGGGCTCTTGCCGGTCGTCATCCTCCCGGTCATCACCGTCCGGCCCGTCTTCGCCATACTCATGATCCTCCAGGGCCTGATCGTCTTCTTCCGGCTCTTCTGTTTCAGGTTCCGGTTCTTCCTCTTCTGAAGAAAACTCCCTTGGTTCTGTTTCCAGCGGGGCTATCACTTGATGGTCGGGCTCTTCATGGTCTGATATTTCTATAATCGTTTCTTCCGCATCCACTGTATCCGTTGTTTCCTGGTCATGGATGTATTGGGTCAACCCGGCCATAAGTGTGAGAAGGCTGCTTTTTTTAGAATCCTCCAGCCACAGTTGTTTTAATTGAAACAGGTCTTCAAGAACTTTGGTAAAGACATCGTTCCCTGCCAGCTTTGCCGGGGTTCCCAAAGAGAGCTCCAACCGCTCTAATATAGCGGCATCCTGCTCATTTTCATCCTCAATGGGAACGATGGCATCATCAGGAAGTTCTTCTCCGGGCAAGGAAGGATCCGGCACTAAATCAGCATCAATAAGATCTACCTCTTCCCATTCCGGATCATCTTCCACATCTGTTTCCGGATAACTTTCTTCCGGAACTTCCCTGATTTCAGTCTCAGGGAAATCTTGATTGAAAAAGGCATCCAGGCGGCTCTCAATTTCAGGGATAGGGGCCTTGTCTGTCCGCTGGGGTGTAAAGTTTTTTATCCCCTCTTCAATTTCCTGCATTGCGTCGGGGGCCATTGCAGTTTCCTGTCCTGAACCATGAACGTCTGCAAGGTGAATGGCATCCAGCAGTTCGTCTGCCGGAGAATCTTTAAGAGAGAACAGATCCCCCATGACATCCCTTTGCGGCTGGGGAGAGTCTTGGCTTTTCCCAATTACCCGGACCGGCTTGACGGCTTCCTCATCCTGCTCTGCAAGCGTGTTCAGGGGAACCACCTCTCCCGTGGATGGAACAGATGCAACATGAGACAGGGCCGGAGGAACCTCTTCATCAGGAGGAGCCGGTTTAAGACCTGGTTTGGCCAGCCTGACAATATCCCTCTTCAATTTATTGTAGGCCTTGATATCACCTTCAATCATCCGTTTTTTCTCTTCCACGGCCATGTCCGGGGCATCAACCAATCTTTCAAAATTTGCAAATACGGACTGTAGCAGCTTGATGGAATCCTTATGGGCATCGGCCTTACTCCTGGCGACCTCCCCTCCGATGCTGTGAAGAATTCTCAAAAAGGAATAATGAATTTTACTTGCCTTCGCCTTTTCTTTCAGGCGGGTAATGACGCGGTCAAAGCTTCTCAGCGTTATTTGTGAAATCTCCCAGTCAATGGAAAGGATCACGGCCTTGAGCTCTTCCATTTCCTTTGCCGATATATGGGGGGCGGCAGCCCGGGCTTTCAGGGATTTGAAAGTCCGGATGCCACGCGCCAGAATTTCATTGGTATCTTCAGGTAATTGAGGCAATGTCCGGACAAGGATTTCCAACTCCCGAACCAGCGATGCCAGCACCGGTACGGTATCAGGATGTGCATCCTCGGCTTTTGATGCCAGATACCTGCCTATGGACCGCATCATCTTGACAAAAGAAGCGGCAGGAGAGATCTCCCGCACCTCTTTTTCCAGTCCTGCCAGCAGGATATCCATCGTCTTTACATCATCGCCCTGAACCCCGGATTCCATTGCATTGATAATCTGTTTTATCTTTTCAACTGACGCCAAAACAACCTCCTTAGGATATCTGGTCCTGAATGGATACCAGAGTCATGGATATAATCTTTTTTAACGTGGGAATCACATTTCCTCCGCCAACGGCACTGGCTTCAAAGGCAGGTACCTTTAACAGCCCGTTCAAATCCTTTTGCAGGGTCTGGGATGCCAGGGTGGGGACATCTGATTTCCTAAAGTCTATCTTATTGTACTGCATGACCAGAGGGATTTTAAACAGATCAATATTATATGTCTGCAGGTTATCGTAGAGCTGATTCAAGGACTCGATATTTTTTTTACGCAGTTCTTTCTGGATGTCGGCCACAAAAACGATACCGTCCACCCCCCTGAGAACCAGCCGGCGGGTGGCATCATATTTTACCTGACCGGGAACGGTGTATAACTGGATGGTCACGTCAAATCCCTTGATCTGCCCAACGTCAAAGGGAAGAAAGTCAAAGAACAGGGTCCGGTCATCATGAGTCTTCAGGCTGACCATCTCGGTCTTGATCTGTTCCCTGTAAGTCTCGTTTATATATTCCAGATTGGTCGTCTTTCCGCCCCTTCCGGGACCGTAATAAACGATTTTAATCTGGACTTCTCTGGTTTTTACATTAATCAACGCCAATTCGGGTTCCCCCTTTAATTCAGGGTTTTTTGGAAATTTATAAGTCTTTTATCCGCATCAGGCCAGAACTTTATTGATTTCCTTAATGGTCTCAGCCACCTTCAGCCTCACGATTCCAAGGGAAACATCTTTATTAAACATGGAAATAAGCAAGGTATCGTCGGTCACTTTGTTAAAATGGATGCTTGATTTCTCGCCCTTATGAAACAACAGTGAAAATTCCGACTCCCCCACCAGTTTGGCCATGGCATCCACAGCGGCAAAATTACCTGCGGCCAATGCGGCCAAGGCTGTGGAATCTATAGAAGTTTTGCCGCTGTCATGCTTGGCAATGGCATTTCCGCTCATGTCCATGTAAATCACATGGTCAATTCCGGTGGTGATCAGATGCGTCTGGATGGCGTTGTCTATGGCATTTAACTGACTTTTGTTAAACATGGCAAATGGTATCTCCCACTATTTTAATTGTTCAATATACATGAATCTTATATTACTTAACAACAGCCTTAACAGCATCAGCTTGGCTGCAGTCTCCTATCTTCTGGATCTGGACATTGCTATTTTCAGGCTTGTGACCAACCGGTTGAATGATTCAATCAGAACACCGATTTCATCTGTCCGCCTGTTGGATATTTCTTCAAGATCCATTTGGCCCTGGGATATCAATTCGGCTCTCATGGCAAGCGCGTTGATCGGCTTTGTAATACCGCTGCCGATCATCAGGCCTACGAAGATGGCCACAATAACAACACCCACCCAGACCCCGATGATGATTTTTTGAATTTGGGCCGCAGGCCGCATGACCACCTCTTCAGAAACAACGATTCCGACACTTGCGTCAATGGCCGGCAGCGGTGCATAGGCAACGATAATTCTGCTATCACCCTCCGTATGGGTGCCGATACCCGTCTCCCCCGCCATCATGCGTTTAATGATGGCCTTGAACTCCTGATTGTTACTTGCCAGGGCATTGTCTGTTTTCACAACCTCGTTCCAGGCAATATTTTTAC
>PIVQ01001096.1 GCA_003354055.1 Desulfobacteraceae bacterium
GACAGATGGCAGTGTTTGCAGGCCTGGTTGCAAACTAGACCTAAATTGATCTGGCAGATCAAAAGTTTTTCCCGCTTTAATTCAAGCCCGTTGGCGGATAAAGTCTGGCTGAAATCCGGGATAATCTGTGCATTTTCCAATGACACCTGGAACTCCTTGAAATCGTTTACTGCGTTCACCCTGTTTTGCAACCGGGGTTACATTGACATTTTCTCGGCGATATTCCTCATCTGAACCCCATGGACCAGGGAAGCTCCTCCCCTTATGGCAGTGGCCACATGAAGGGCTTCGGTCATCTCTGCCAGGTTAGATCCTTTTTCCAGACAGGCACGGGTATAGGCATCAATACAATAGGGACATTGAATCGTCTGGGCAACGGCCAGGGCAATCAAAGCCTTTTCCCTTTCAGTGAGCTCGCCTTCGCTAAAAACCTGACCATAGTAATCAAAAAATTTTTGGGCAAGTTCCGGTGCGTCCTTACCGATCTCTTCGAATTTGGGCAGGTCTTCCGGGTTATAATAGGTATCCATCAGAGTGTCTCCTTTAATCGTTTTGGAATAAGAATAATTAGATTGAGAATAATACCCTATTTACTGCTTTGCTTCAAGAAAGGGTATCAAGAATTTTGCGAATCTTCACGGCAAGATCGGTCATGACCAATGGCTTATGGATAATTCCGCAAATAGCAGGATCTCCATCTTTCAGTGCTGCATGATTGCTGAAGCCCGTACAAATCAACACCGGTATATCAGCCCGGATGTTTACAACGGCTTTGCCCAGCAGATCTCCCGTCATTTCAGGCATGCTGTAATCGGTCATTACCAGATCAAAGGAATAAGGATTAATTTTAAACAGTTCCAATGCTTCGGTCCCGGAGACAGCGGGAGTAACCTTGTAGCCGAGGCGGCTCAGAAGCCGTTCTGCTACAGATAGCACGGCAGGCTCATCATCCACCAGCAGAATATGTTCCTCTCCCAGAGGCAGTGAGGTTAGGATCTGCCCCGTATCAGTATCATTGGGTCTATCCCCTGCCGCCGGCAGATAAACATCAAACCGGCTGCCCCGGCCTGGTTCAGAGTACACCTGTATGCTGCCGCCGTAGCCGGTTACAATGCCATGGACCATTGACAGTCCTAATCCTGTGCCCTTTTGTAGCTGTTTTGTGGTGTAAAACGGGTCAAAAATTTTGCCCAGCGTTTTCTTATCCATTCCCGTTCCTGTATCTGATACAGTCAGCCAGGCATAAGTTCCGGGAACCTGCACCTTGACCGGGGTTTGAGCAGTATCAAGCCGGATTTCTTTCAGCTTGATACTAAGGGTTCCGCCATGTTTTTCCATGGCATGGTAGGCATTGGTAGCCAGATTCAGAATAATCTGATGAATCTGTGTGGGATCCGCATTAACCTGTGGACACTCTTTTCTTATATCAGCCTTGATGGATATGGAACTTGGAATGGTAGACCTTAATAATTTTAAGGCTTCCTTTAAAATTGGCTGAACCTGAATCTGTTTTATTTCCTGCTCACCCTGTCTGGAAAATGTCAGGATCTGTTTAACCAGGTCTCTGGCACGCAAGGTACCTGATAGAATTTCATTCAAATGGGTACGCAGGGAACTGTTCTCCGGAATATCATCCATGATCATTTCAGTATTGCCCAGGATGGGAACCAGAATGTTATTGAAATCATGTGCAATTCCCCCTGCCAGCGTACCTAATGACTCCATCTTCTGGGATTGCCTCAGTTTTTGTTCAAGTTTTTTCTTCTCCTTTTCCTGCTTTTTACGGGGTGAAATATTTCTGAGAAAGAGAAAAAAACAACCGTCCTGCTCAAGGCTGTAAGTTATGGAAATTTCCAGATCAACCCTGTCCCCGTTTTTACACCAATGACGGGTTTCAAATCTGTCATGGCCGACCTCTGATATTTTTTTCAGCCATTTAATTATTTGCGAGCCGGTTTGATCCTGAAGTTCAGTAATCGACATGGTCA
>PIVQ01000303.1 GCA_003354055.1 Desulfobacteraceae bacterium
GAGGTAGTGCAGTTTTCAACTTCGCTTTCACCGTCCCAGTCGTGGTGACAGGACTGGCAGGCAAATTCAAAATGAGTCCCATGGGGGAATTCAACAGCCCCTCTTTTAGCATCAACCTCTTCAGGCGGCTCAATGGTCAGGTTGCCCAAAGGAATGGACAGACTTTCATCTGAAAATTCAGGGTCGGAATGGGGCGTGGGATGGCAGCCGTCACAGGCAATAGGGCCCGTGGATATATTTTTGATCCCTGCCGCCTTTTGTTCAACCACTTCCTGGCGATGACAGGTCCTGCAGACCTGATGATAGGCCCCGGTCAGAGACTTCACCCGTCGCGCATCCAAAGCGGTGGTTCCGGGCATGGATGCCCAGAGATTTTCATGGCAGCCGGCAGTGGCACAGCTCTGTACGGGATTAACCCCGTCCCATTCATGGTGACAATCTTTACAGGAATAAGAGAAATGAAGAGAATGGGGAAAGAGTACCGGAGAAAGCTTTGAATCCCGCTCAGAGTCGTCGGGCGCTGTTAACGTCATCGTTCCTGTGGGTAGTACAAGAGTTTCCGGTCCGTCCTGGGCAAATGCATCACTGGTAGTAAGAAGTATAACAAAGCAAGATACTGCAATGAAAAAACGTTTCATGGTCTCTCTCCATTAAGGCTGTTATTCAGAATATATCTGCTGCGACTTTTGGCTTTCAACTGCTCTTTCAAGCCATCTTTGTCACATAATCTTCCCCTTTATCTGCGAATCATGCCTGCTGATTCTTATACAATTTAAATAATTGCTCTTTCTATATTAATTGTCGCTTATAAAATCAATATATAATCGCTCCTTTCTCGAAAAAATATCCCTAAAATCCCAAGGAATCTCCGGATAATCGGCTCCTGAGAAAAAAAAAGGGGATTTGAGGGATTCAAATTCCCCCGAACCCCATGAATTCAGATCAAAAGACCATTTTTATGAGCAACCTTGACTTGACTCCTCTTATCGAGATAGAAAGAAACCAGATTTTATCGTTTCGTATTTTCAATCTACTGTCTGTTTCTTTTCTGAACCGTCGTGGAGGTATTATGCTCGTTGTTCCGGTCACCCGTAAAATCAATTGGAAAAAGCCGCCTGTTGTCACCATAGCCATTATCCTCATTGCCGTTTTTGTTTTTTTTGTAATCCAAAGAAATGACCATCAACTTTCCATTCAGGCTGAAAATTTCTACTTTGATTCCGGATTAGCACAGATTGAACTGCCCTATTATTTGAAGTTTCTGAACCGGGAAACAGGAGCCTCACACCCGGATCCGGAAAAATTAAACAAGGATCAAGCATTTGCCTATCATATGGAACTGGAATCAGACTTTGAATTTCTTGAAAAATTAAGAACCAACCAGATTATAAAACCCTCTGCCCCTGAATTTTCAGAATGGAAATCACAACGGACTGAATATAAAAATATCCGTTCTAAGATTATCTCCTACACTTACGGATTTAAACCCGCCGGATTTCAATCCACTGGATTTCAACCTACTGGATTTCAATCTGCTTTTTTCCAGCCCATAACCTTGGTGACAAGCCTGTTTCTCCACGGCAGCATCGGTCATTTGATCGGCAACATGATATTTTTATGGCTTGTGGGCTGTATTCTTGAAGCCGGATGCGGCAGGCTTTTTTACCCGATCATGTTCCTGATCACCGGTATTTGTGCAAGCCTGTTTTTCAAACTGGTATATTTCAACAGTCCGATTCCGCTCATCGGGGCGTCCGGCGCCATTTCAGGCCTCATGGGTGCATTTGCGGTGTTGTTCGGCCAAGATAAAATAAAGGTGTTCTATTCCCTGGGATTTTTTTTCAACTACCTGACCATCAGGGGGATCTATCTTTTTATTTTATGGATGGGGATTGAGTTGCTGCAGCTTTTCTGGGGTGAAAGGAGCAATATTGCCTATGTGGCCCATATCGGGGGGCTGCTGGCCGGCGGATGTGCCGCGTTTATCCTTCTCAAAATCCCAGACACCGTGGACCGTAACCTTTTCAAAGAAGATATCAAAGACACCATCACTCCAATGGTTGAAACCGCCCTTGAAAAAATCTCAAAACTGGATATTGAAGGCGGGAAAAAAATACTTGATCAAGCCTTTGAAAACGATCCCGGCAACCTTCAGGTTCTGACTCAATTATTCCAGCTTCATAAACAACACCCCGATACAAAAGCATTTCACGACATAGGTGAAGCCTTGCTGACCGCCTTGATAGAAAACAGGGAATATGGACAGGCCTATGACCGGTTTAAAGAATATCAGAATGCTGTCAGGGTTATCCGGCTTTCTCCCAGACTTCTTGTCAGATTGTGTTTCGTTTTTTGCGATCTTGGTCATCCGGATCCGGCAGGAAAAATTATCCTCCGCCTTCTCAAAAAAGATAAAACCATCCCGGGCCTGTCGGCTGCCCTGTTCAAAATTTCACTGGCCTATAAACAAAAAGGGAACCTACAAAATTGTAAAAAGTGCCAGACCTATATCTGCTCCCAATTCCCGGACTCCAATGAAGCGGCACTGGTGGCCAATGCCGGAAAGGTAAAATCACCTGTATGAATCAGACCCGGATCTTTTTGCTATAGGTCTCCACAAAAGGAACAATATGATGATCCGGATATTTGTGAACAATGGCCCGCAACAGCCCCTGTGCCTTGGCCTTTTGCCCAAATGTCTCGTTAAGGATTTCCGCAGCCCTGAAACAGACAATGGGCACCATGGGGTCTTTTGAATAGACCTTGTTAAAGGCTGCATATGCCCTGATGGCTTCCTTACACTGCCCGGATTTTTTCAGCCATCCGCCCAGTCTGACGAGTCCCTTTGCCGAGGGCGCAAAGTGATTGTCCCTCTTGGAACACTCAAGATAAGCCATACAGGCCTCTTCCCTTTCATCAGCTTCAATCAATTTATCAATATAAACCTTACCGTGGGCAATCAAGTCAGCAGACATATTCTGTAACTTCAGCAGATGAAAATACCGGTTATAAACTTCCAGGTCTTCTGTGTGCCGCTCATTGATCTCATTTTTAAGCATGCTCAGGGCCAGCTCATAGTCGCCGTCTTTTATGTGGACCTCAACTTCATTGAGAAAGGGCGAGGAAGGCCGCTCAGTCTTTTTTTGAGTTGTTCCCTGAGCCTGAAAATCCTCATAATCCACATCATAGCCGATTTCTTCGTGGTATTGAAGCAGGACGTACCCCATGAGGTTATAGGAGATCAAGGTATAGTAATTTTGAAAAAAAGCGATGAGAAATGGCAGAACGGCCATGGGCAGCACCGCTTTTGACATATTGAAGATCGCGGCAGGGGCACCCCCCAGGAGAACCAGGAAAAAGTACATAAGCAGATAACCGCTCCCGATCCGGATGGGAAGGCTGATAAAGGCAACCGGATTCAAAGCCTGGATAAGGCTTCCGGTTGAGACCAGAAGAATAATCATGGCCGGCAAAAGCAAGAGCGCAATAATACCGAAGATGATGCCAAAGACATTTCCAAGCACGCCCGCTGCCAAGGCGATAACAAACCCGAGCGCAATATAGATCACCAATTGCTTGAACACCTCCTGGAAATCCGATGATATGGTATCCAGGGTAATGCCCGGAGGATTGAGATTGCCCGTGGCTGTTTCCTTGAGGGAGGCAAAGGAATATTTAAGCCAGATTCCCCATATGGCAACCCTTACCAGCACATTCACCAAGGAGGGGCCTGAGAAAAAAAACATGGCTGCACATAAAATCAAATTTAAGATCAGCGGCTGCAGATAAAACGGATAGACAAAAAAGCCAGGAAGTCTGGTCCAAAAGGGTTTTAGAATATTGGCCACCCCTATCCATTCGACAGCCTGATTGCACTTTGGGCAAAGACGGAACTCTTTTTCCAAACCGAATTGCTTGTCTTTCCGAACCACCACACAATCATCACATAAATACTGATCACAGGTATCACAATCCCATGAAGCCGGTTTTGTCGGATGGTAACTGCAAAAAGTCTGCATAAGATCTCAAGCTCCTGTTAATTGAACTGCCCTGGTTATAAATCGGTGAATATAAAATGCTTCCTAACCGCGTTTTTCAGTCCAACCACATTATTGAACGTGTATTCTTTCTCATTCACCCAAAGAACCGGAGAAGTATTTACCCCCATTTTATTGGAATTAAAGGAAAAGCGAATCGCCTTCACCTTACCGCTGTCAAACTGAAAGTCGTAGTCAAACTGAAAAAAGGAAGGGCCGTTCTCCTCAAAATCTCCCTGAATATCGTATGAAACTTCCCCATCCACCTTGCAGCAGGATGCCGTGTCAAAATATCCGGAAAAGGTACACGAACCGCCAAGACTTAAGAGATCCTCCTGTAATTGGTATACAATCTTCTGCTTGATGGATGAGGCATCATTTTCATCTGTAAATTCAGCTTCACCAAAGTTTCTCAGTTTGATTCCAGTGGCGCCGTTGTACAGGGGCACCGAGAAAAAGCCCTGGTTAATGATTTCCAGAGATGCCATCACATCCTTATCGGACGGTCCACAGCCTGCAATACAGGAGAAAAACATTATAAGAACGAAAACAAATAACAGTCGCAGATTCTTCATAATCAGCCCTTTGGGGGTTAAGATTATTTTTTTATTGTCAAACAAAGATGCAGAACAACGGCGCAAACCAACGCTCATCAATACTTGCAATAAAAAACTTTTGATCGGCTTGAATGAGATCCCGGTGTTGAAAAGATCGGGTCGAAATAAGCCGGTTTCATCTAAAATAGTAAATAAAAAATTCCACGTCAATCGGGGAAACCCTTAGTTTTAAGAAAAATTACCACTTTTTTTTCTTAAAATTTACGAAGAATCTCTCAGAACCCAGTCAACGTGACCATCCCGCTATAAACAAAGCCGACGGCAGTCTCCATACCAACCCCAAAGGCATATTTCTGGCCGGCCGGGTGGCCAAGGGGATGAACGCGGGATGCATTGCCTGCCTGGTGCAGCTCTTTTTTCCAAACCAAGCTTGCCCCATGCTCACTGCCCGCCGCTGTTCCTTTAAAAAAGCAAGTTCATTACTTTCGCCATTTCACTTGATAGTAATCAAAGTTTAGATTAAAGTATCGCAATCGGCTCAATATTTTTTTCGGGATCACCAACAACGATAAGGATACAGATGAATCTTCGGTTCTATTATCCCGGCAGGAAAACAAAGAAAAAAAACAGATCCCTCATCAAACTTATCCTCTTGGCGGCCGTCTTTACCAGCATTGTCCTGTCCGGCTGCGACCACATCCAAAAAGATTTTCCCAAAGCCGCCCGGGGCATCATGGACCTGTCTGGCTGGGACTTTACAACAGACGGCAGGATCCGCCTCGAAGGAGACTGGGAATTTTACTGGAAGCAGTTGCTGTACCCTGAGGATTTCCCCGAACACGACCCGGCCCGACCAAAAGAATATCTGCCAACCCCCTCGTTGTGGGCGGATAATAAGAGTGCCCGCCCTGAACTTTCGGCAAACGGATTTGGCACCTACCGGCTGACACTTACCAGTGTCACCTCCCAAACGCCCCTAACCCTTCGGATCAACAGTCTCATGGGGGCGTATAAGGTCTGGATAAACGGATCGCTGGCTGTTGAAAACGGGAAGATAGGCAGTCAAAAGGCATTGCAGACAGACGGCAGGCCGGGCGTCATTCTGATTCCCATCTCCATCGGTACCGGGAATGTCCCGGCAACGGTTACGCTTGTGATCCAGGTTTCCAAATACCAATATATCTCCGGAGGTACGCAATTTTCTTTTGCGCTGGGATCTGCAACCGTCATGGCCGGTCAATGGGACAGGGAACGGTTCTTTCTGGTCTTCACCGTCACTATGCTGCTGACCATGGGCTGTTACCATCTGGTCTTCTTTTTTTTCAGGAAGCAGGACCCGTCTCTCCTGTTCTTCAGTGTCTATTGTTTTGCATGGATGACGGCTCACCTGGCAACAGGTACCCATCATTGGCTGGTGACATTTCTTTTCCCTCAAGTGCCAATACAGACCATTGTGATCATCGACCATATTGCCTATTTTTTTTCCGTCCCCCTGTTATTTCTGTTTACCAGATCCATGTTTCCGGATGAGACACCCTCCTTTCTGCCCTATATGTATCTTGGCCTGGCAGCAGCCCTGTCCCTGTGTTTTGTATTCTTATATGACGCAGGGCAGCAGATTATCATGATCGGGCACGTCATTTCGGTGACCGCCATGTTGTTTTGTTCCATTACAATATTCAGAGCAGTGGTTGCCAGACGCCGTACGTCCTTATTGATACTGTTGGGCGGCGTGTTCCTTATGCTCTGCGGATTGAACGATATTCTCAATGACCTGAGGGTTATCCATACGGGAAACTTCATCTCTATAGGGCTGCTCGTCTTTATTGCGTCTCAGTCCTGCAGCCTTGCACGGCGGTTTGCCACTGCGTTTCATATTGCCGAGGATCTTGGGAGTGAGCTCCGGGAAAAAAACATAGCTCTCTCCCGCCTGGATTCATTGAAAGATGAATTTATCGCCAACACCACCCATGAACTGTGCACACCGCTTTCAGGGATCATCGGCATTGCCGAATCCATGATGGCCGGGGCAACAGGTAAGCTTCCCCCCAAAGCTGTCCAGAACCTTGATATGCTGGCAGCCAGCGGAAAACGGCTCAACAGCCTGGTGGAAAACATTCTGGATTTTTCCCGGCTGAAAAGCCAGGACCTGCATCTCAACTTAAGCCCCGTGGACCTGAAAAGCCTGGTGGGAATCGCTCTTAAGCTGATGACCCCCCTGGCACAGGCAAAAGGCCTGCGCCTGGTCAACGGAATCCCCGAAGGGCTTCCCCCTGTCATGGCAGATGAAAACAGGCTCCATCAAATATTTTTCAACCTGGTGGGCAATGCCATCAAATACACCCCCAAGGGTCAAATAACGGTTTCATCACAAGTCATTCAAAACATTGTCATGGAAGTGACGGTTCAGGATACTGGTATTGGTATTCCAAAAGACAAACAGGACGATATCTTTCTTCACTTTGAACAGGTCCGCTCCGAGGATTCAAAAGCGCTGGAAGGCACAGGTTTAGGCCTGCCCATTACCAAGCATCTGGTTGAACTGCACCGGGGGTCCATCCGCCTTGCATCAAAACTCAACCAGGGCACCACCTTTTATTTTACCCTGCCCCTGGCAGATGAAAAGATCAACTCCCCTCATGGAAAAATCGGTATGAACCTGTCAACCTTTTCCAAAATCCCGGTTCCGTTCGCTTTTCCGGAACCGACAACGTCCAAATGGACATCCAAGGGAAACCGGCCAAGGATCCTTGTGGTGGATGATGATCCCATCAACCTCCAGGTGGTGATGAACCACCTGGGCACGGACCAATTTGAAATGCAGACCGCGTTAAGCGGCGAAGAGGCATTAGAGATGATGCCGGCAGGGCAGAAGCCCGACCTTGTCCTGCTGGATATCATGATGCCGGGAATGAACGGATATGACGTCTGTAAAAAGCTTAGGGAAACCCACGCCATGTCTGCCCTGCCCGTTGTCATGCTCACGGCCAGAAACCGGCTTCAGGATATGGTCAAAGGATTCGAATCCGGTGCCAACGACTACCTGAACAAACCCTTTGCCGGGGATGAACTGCTGGCCCGGGTCACGACCCAGCTCAAACTAAACCGGGCCTATAAAGTACTGAAAGAAAACTCGCAGCTCAAAAAAGAGATCGAACGCAGAAAGATAACCGAACTGGACCTGAAAATGATGCAGCAGCGGCTGGCAAGGATACTGGATTTCCTGGACGATGCCATCATTGCCGTGAACGAGTGCCTGGAGATCTGCTTTTCCAATGCTGCCTGTAAAAAAATGCTGGGATATGATCCCGGGAAACTACTGGGGCAGCCTGTTTCCCTGTTATTTGACAAACCCGTCGGTGAGACGGAACAGGAGTTCATAAACTTTATAGACAAGGCCCACGATCCCCTTCCCCTCTTTCACCAAAACAAAAGTCCGCTGCCCTGCACCGTCACCATGGCTGCCATGGATAT
>PIVQ01000304.1 GCA_003354055.1 Desulfobacteraceae bacterium
GTCCACAACTTTATATACACTAATCGGGCTTTTCCGTCCCTTGATCCATACCCCGTCAACCCGCTGGGTTGAAAAATATCCTTTAACCTCCTGAAATGTGGATTCAGAGATCAGAATATCGGTATCCATCTTTTTGGTCAGATTTTCCAGGCGTGCAGCCACATTTACCCCATCTCCGATAACAGTATACTCCATACGCTGGCCGCACCCGATATTGCCGGAGACAATGTTACCTGTGCAAATACCTATTCCCATGGGAATTAAAGGCTTGCCGGCAAGTTTGCGTTTATCATTATACCCTGCCAGTGCAGTGCGCATGGCAAGGGCAGCCCGAACCGCGCGAACGGCATCGTCGTACCTCCCGTAGGGAATACCGAACACCGACATCAGACCGTCCCCCAGATACTTATCCAGCACCCCTTTATGTTTGAAAATAATATCCACCATGATGCTGAAATAAGAATTGAGAAAATCCACGGATTCCTGGGCAGAAAAATCACGGGTCAGGGTCGTATACCCCCGGATATCAGTAAACACAATGGTTGCCTTAGATGACACGCCACCCAGGCCCTGTCGTTCAGGATCATCCAGAAGTTTTTCAACTATATCCTTTGCCATATACCGGGTTAAAAAGGATTTCATCCGCTTTTCCTCGGTAATATCCTCCAGCACCATCACCAAGCCTGCTCTGGGTCCTGCGTCGAAAATAGTCAGAGGAACAATGTTGATATTTGCAAAGTGATCCTTTTTCCCGGACAGGCTCAACCGGATATCATAATCCATAACAGCATATTGTTCCGTATACACCTGGCTTATCTGTTCAATGATCCCGGGATTTTTTGATGCCAGAAGATCCCTGATATCCCTGCCAACAAACTGCCCCGGGGTCAGACCAAACATACGGACTGCACTCCGGTTCACCGTCACCACCTGATAGGCATCATCCAAAGAAATAATGGCGTTGGCAATACTGTTCTGGACACTGTCCAGATAACGCTCCATTTTACGTGTCCGCTCATAAAGCCTTGCGTTTTCAAGGGCAACAGCGATCTGGGAGGCAATGGACAAAAGCAACTCTTCATCTTCCCGATCAAATATGCCGCAGCTTTTGTTCATCACCTGGGTAACCCCGATGATCTCTCCATTACGATTGATCAGAGGCACACTAAGGGACATTTGAGTCTTAAACCCGGTTATTGTATCAATGTCCGGAGAAAACCGCGGGTCCTCATAGACATTCGTGATATTTAGAATTTCCCCGGTCCGGGCCACAAAACCTGCCAGTCCGCTGGACATGGGAATACGAATTTCAGTAACCTCCGACGCCTGTGCGACCTTTGACCAAAGCTCTTCAGTGGCTCTGTCAATGAGAAACAAAGTGGTTCGTTTGGCCTGGAGAGCCTGACTGATCTTTTCCACAATTTTCACAAACAGGGCATCCAGATCCAAAGTATGGGCAACGGAATTTGAAATATCGTGGAGAATTGCCATGCGTTCATGGTCCTGTATCAACTTCTGATACAGCCGAAAGTTCTCAACCATCACCGCAGCCTGGTAAACAAACGCCTTGAACAGCACCTCATCAGACCGGCTAAACCCCCGGCCCTTTTTATTAATCACCTGAAGGGCGCCAAGGGTTTCGCCGTTAAGGTTTTTCAGGGGGGCGGCAATAATATTCCGGGTCTTATATCCCAGACGCTGATCCACCTGCCGGTCAAATCGCTCGTCTGAATAGGCATCTGCGATATTGACCAGGGTATCATGGCGCACTGCCCATCCGGCAATGCCCCTGTCCAAGGGGATACGGATTTCATGTCGGGTCACTCCCATGGCCACCTTGGACCAGAGTTCCTTTGTAAAATCATCCAGAAGAAACAGGGTGCCCCGCTCAGCATTCAATGTTTGACTGGCGGTGGCAACGATCCGCTGGATAAGGCCTTCAATTCCCAAACGGAGGGCTGACGCCTCGGACATATCCATAAGACCGGAAAGGGATTGAAGCACCCGCTCTGTCTGCCGCTTTTTAACCACCGAATCCTGGAAACTTAAGTTGGTCTCATTAAGTTTGCCGGTAATCAGCTTCAAGAAGGTCTGGTTCAGGCCCGGACAGGCTTTTAACAATTGCTCAAGTTGACCATAGGTGATCTTGAGCAACCGGCATGGGGTTAGGGCCTTTACAGATGCCAGCCGTTGCCCTGCGGCAAAATATCCCATCTCACCCACACTCTCCCCCGTCTCAATTACGGACAGGGTGATTTCCTCGTCAAACTCACCAAGACGAAATACCCGGGCCCGTCCCTGGGCAATAATATAAAAACAATTTCCCTGGGTATCCTGTTTGATAAAGACCTGGTCTTTTTTAACCCGGAATTCGGCAATCCTAGCAGCCACCAGGCTAAGTTCCCGTTCAGCCAGACCAACAAACAGGGAACAGGCTTTCAGAGCAGAAATTCTGGCCTCATACCCCTTTTTAATGATTTTGGCTGTTTGGGGTTTTCCCTGTTTTTTCCCGGTCATAAAATAGAACTCCTCGTGTTTGACGATGCAATCGAAGCTATCTCCAAGAATACACATTAAACTGGGGTTTGGAAATTGGAATATGCGGAAATAAAAATATTTTTGCCTTAAAATCACAGCCCTGCTTTCAAAAAAGAGGCGTGATACTGGTTTGGAGCCCAGCCGTATTTTAAAAAATACTGCTGGGCTACCGTCACGGGAGATTGCTACCTTAACTCAACCAATCCCTGTTTTAGATTCCTCAGATTAATTCCCGGCAAGGCATGGGAGTCCATGGTAAGGATCTGATTCTCCACCGGGAGATAACCGTATCGCCATAAGAGCTTTCCGCCGCCGGTTTCGGCAATAGTCACACCTATACAGGACTCCCCTTCATGGAGTTTGGATTCCACGACCCGAACAAAGGATTTGGCAACCTTTTCAGGCAGGTCAGGGCAAACCAGGATACCGTCCGCCTGAAAATAGTACCATGTTTCATCTAAAGGAACTTTATGCCCAAAATAGAGGCCCATAACCTGCCCACGGCCACCTCTGTACCCCCTCAGGACATAAAACCGGGCGGAATCATAGCTTCCCGCTCCCTTTTCCCATCGTAACAGGTCCTCTACGGCTGGTATAAGTCCCCCTCCCTGCCGTGCTTGGCACCTTACCAAAAATTTAAGGTAGGCGTATAGCCTGTCCTGACTGAACGCCTCCAAGGTATATCCAAGAGGAAGGCTGTCCCCGTTACGATAGGGAAAGAGCAGTGTAGAAAGCTTAAGAGCCACCTTCTCAAATAGACTGAACTGCCCATAGCGCACAGCCGTATCAAAATCAAACATGCGCCCCATGATGCGGACGGAAAGGCCTTGATCGTTTTTTTCTTTATCCCGGGCAAACACCTGAAATGAGGAACCGGGTTGGTTATGACGGCTGTCATACCATATCAGAGAAAAATCAACCTGCCTTTCTATCAGCATTTGTTTAACGCCGAGGGAGAGCCATTGAGCAATCCCCTGCCCTCTGTGGCCGGGATGAACAGAAAGCCCGGTCTCAATTGCATAAGGCCTTGCCTCATCTCCTTGAAAATATCGCCTTTCAAAGTAGAGAAACACTCCCAGAAGCTTTCCGGTTTTGGTAATCACAGCACGGCCAGTGATACGTTTGCCCATATTCCACTCAAGAAAGCCTGAGGAGAAGTGAATACGAGGCTCCGAACCATAATCGTGTTCCCAGCACATTTCAATGAAGTCGGACAACACAGTTAAATTCAGGCCTGTCTGATCCAGAGGCATAGAGGTCATGCCTGCCAGCTCAGGGTGCCTGGTCATCAACTGCCGCTCTTGGAACGAATAATCCTTATATTGCTGTTTCATATGATACCTTTTACCTTTCCTTTGAGTTTCATGATAGGAATCAGCAGCTTGAACACGCCTTTGGGGATTTTATAAATGTCCAGCAGAATCGGTGTTGTGGGGGAGCCCCAATAGTGGATGGAAGGACCAAGGTCCTGTAAAGGAATCCCCCTTTGCTTGAGTTTTTTGTAGAACCGGGTGTCAATGGCCCCCAGTGCATACCTGATGGAACGTTCCCACCCGACGAATAGGGAACGGGTAATCATAGCGCGGGAAGCCCTGGCATCCCGTTTTCCGGGGAGAACGGCCATGGTGGCGACATCCCCGCATTGTGTAGCAGGGAACCCCATGATTTTTTCATACATTTCCCGATAGATCAGAAGGGTCTGCCCCTCTTTTTCACGGATTCCAGGTGCAATCCCATGGGTTCGGCCATAAAATGGCCTCTCTATAACCATTGCATGATCAAGAGTCGGGAAATAGGCCTGTTGCATGTCGGCAGAAGTGTTGAACACCAGCCTCATAATCCCCGTGACCCCGCAGTTCATATCCCCGGCTGCAACAAATATCGAACTCTGGTACTGATCAAAGTCATCCAGGCGCTGCCGGCCTGTCAGATCAATATAGTTACAATCCTTAAATACGCTGAACTCCAAACCTTCACATTGATCCCACAGGGGATCCTTCCGGGATGTTACAATATTGGTTTTCCCTGTTTTCGCTTTCCTAAATCGCCATTCCATGATTTTCCTCCTCCCCTGAAAAAAAGATTTTGGGAATCCGGGATCCGTTGAACCCTGTCTTCTGGTGCCGGGCAATATAGTCCAAGGTATAGGCACCGGTATTGGCAAAGTATATTCTGGAACTTAGATGGGGATATCGATAGTCAACATGGAGCCGGGGAAGCATGATATCCCTGCAGATCATATCCGTTCCGGCACAGCTGGGACCTCCCAGATGATATCGCACTAATTCACCGGAGGCCCGTGCCTCACCACTGATGGGATAGTGGAACCCGTCACTGATCTCCAGAATTTCCATAAACCCGGAAAAAACCGACATATCAATGACGGCCCGGGAGACCGGCTTTTCCTCCCGAACCTGTATCACCGATGCACAGGTGAATGCGGCATCTCCCACTATAAACCGGCCCGGCTCAACATAGATTTCCGGACGGCGTTGAAAATATTTGTCCAAACTATCATGAATGGTCTCACCTAATTGCTTCAGAGAGGGAATCTTTTTTAGATACATTACCGGGAACCCTCCGCCAATATTCAAAATCCGGAGAAAAGGGAAGGCGATGAAGAGGCGGGAGGCTTTTTTGATGGCCTCCTCCCAACTGCCGGCATCACAGCATTGAGACCCCACATGGAAGGTAACCCCCACAGGATTGAGCCCCTTTTTTTGGGCATAGGCGATGAGATCCATGGCCATGGCGAAATCCGCTCCAAAACGGTTCAGCTTGAAACGACTGCCTGTATTCCCGTGGTAAAGCCTTACGTAGGCATCAACCCCGGGGGCATTGATGCACAGGTTATCAACCTGTTCCCGGGAGTCAAAACAGAAAGTCTGCACCCCCCTGGCATGGAGAAATCGGACATCCCCGGCAGAAGAGATGGGGGAACTGTTGATCAAAGAACGGTTGGACAACCCCAGACGATCCAGAATCTTCCACTCATTTTTATTATTGATCTCAAACCCGCATCCTGCACTGTCAACAGTTCTTAATATCCTGGTAAGGGAGTTGCATTTAACGGCGTAGAATAGGGAATCAGGCTGAATCATTGATGCCAGCGCCTTTATATTCTCCCTGATTTTCGGGAGACTAAACTGAAAATAGGGTGTGAGACGATGATCTATCCCTCGGAACAGGTTCCTGGATATCGTAAGGCTCCCCCTTTTTCCCAGAAAAGACTTTTCTATCCGGGCCTCCTTTTTTTCCCAACGATTTTCATTGCTTGTTGTTTCCATCGCGATACTCCTTTTTGAAGAATTAATTTAAATCCGGTAAAGCCGGATCCTTTGCCAAAACCGGCCAGCGGCACTAAGACGCACAGCAAACAGGCTTATTTGCTCCGGCATTATGCTCATAAGAATAGGATAAGCGCGCAGGAGCAAACAATCTTGAAATTATAAATTTGGAGCTAAAGGAATGGGAAGATATCAGTCAGAGAATTAGAAACGATTCCAACTTCTGACGATAAAAAAGGACAAACGAATAGGTAAGTTCCTAAATGGTACGAACGAGAAATTTTTACAAAGGGTACGGCAGAATCAGGCTTGCCCTGCATCCGTTTCCAGGTTCGGACTCAAGATCAAATCTGCCACCGGCGTACCGAATTCTGTCCCTGATACTGTACAAGCCGTATCCCATATTTCCGGAGGTGCCGAAAGCGTCTAATAATGCCGGATCAAAACCGAGGCCGTTGTCCTCTATAGTAAGCTGTATCATCTCACTGGTCCGGGCAAATGTCAGGGAAACCCGGTCTGCCTTGGCATGTTTGATAATATTGACGAAAAGCTCCTGAGCCACCCGGAAAATCATAATTCGGTAATCTGCAGATAAGGGCTCGCCCCCGGGTGTAATATCCAGCGCAACCTTGACAGAATGCTCCTGTTCCATTTTTTCCACAAGCCAGACAAGGGCATCTTCCAGTCCCAGTTCATAGAGTACCGGCGGACTTAAATCATTGGTCATATCACGGGTTTTTGCGATCATTTCATCCATGTAGCTTTTTAGCTTTTCAATGCTCTCCGGGGGATTCAGGTCACCATATTCATGGGCCAGCTGACTGACCAGTATCCGCGACATGGCCATCTTCTGGGCAAGGCCTTCATGGAGCTTATCCGCCACATTTTTCTTCTCCCGCTCCTCGGTAAGAACAAGGTGCGCGTTGAGTTTTCTTAACTCCTGGGTCCTTTGCATCACCCGTTCTTCAAGCCGGATCTGGGAATCACTCAGGTCCCTGGTCTGCTTCTGAATGGCAATCTCCATGGCAACCAGTTGTTCTCCCATCTTTTTAACCATGGGCATCATAAATAAAAGGCGGGACAGGGTGCTGCGCATAAATCCTTTCACAACCTGAAAAATCCCTTTTGCCTCTTCTTTTAGCTGGATATGATACTCACAAAAATCATCCCCCCGCAATTCGCAATAGGGTTCCCTGATAACCTGTCCAGATTCGCTTACAATGTTGACCACCATGGGAACCGACTCCAAAGCACCTTTTGTCAGCTGGTCATCCATCTCCAATGCATCCCGAACCAGATCATCTCCCAGATCGTTGGAAAGCCGTTCAAGATAATGTTTCTTTGTTCTTTTACGAATCACTACCAAACCGGGTCTTGACATTTTTCCATCATATTCCAACTCTATAACAGAGTTAAAATTTTTATTTACCTGGGCCACTTTCTGGTAGACAAACCTAAGTCCGAAAATTTCTCCTGCGGCCATCAGAAGAAAATGCCTGCGAATCACGGCTTGACCTACCATGCGGGAACCTTTGCTGCCCATCCCCAGCCTTACAATAGCATACTCTCCGGCCAGTCGGCTTAAATGAGAATTGATCCACACATGTTCATTCATGATCCTTTTTTTAAATTCCCGGGATGTTTCTATGGTGGGCAGATGGCTGTCGATAAGATGACGTATAAAATTTGCTTTTTCCTCAGCCCCCTTATATATGCCGATGAAATCAATAAAAAGGATCAGGTATTTGGCCGTCACCTCTTCCGGATAAAAGGGATTGTCAATCCTGCCGATTTTCCGGATAGTTTTGTTTTCCTGCTGTATCTGAATAAAATTCAAAGTGAACATTTCTTTCCGCGACAGTTCTTCCGAATTGATCAGGGCAACTGCGCGATAATTGGATGACGATCCTGATATACCTTGCGACCCTGATTCTTTCTTATGATAAAGTCCCTTCCAAAGTCAAGGCTGCGGAAGCAAATATTAGAAAACAAAAAGGAATAATGACGGGGAATTGAAAGCCGCTTAGGAATACAAATTTATTAAATTGAACAGAATTTGCCATAGGTCTCAGTTCATAAGCAAGGCATGGCAACCGATGCCGACGACATACGCACTGCTTGTGACCTTCAGGTCATCATAATTGAAGCTGAACATACTCATATGATGGCAGGATAAATATGGAGGAGGCATATGGGGGGAAGGGCACTCCGCTAAATCTCAACCGGTCGTCGTG
>PIVQ01001097.1 GCA_003354055.1 Desulfobacteraceae bacterium
ATGAATACAGTTCCGTGTTGTCATCTGATTTTTTAAAGAAGAGAATGATAGGGATTCAATTCAGGGAGAAGGTAGACGGCAGGTTAAAGAATCTGTCTGTCAGGGCCAAACAGGCCAGAGGGGTCTTCGCCGCCCATATCATCAAGAACCGTATCAGTCGGCCTGAGGAGTTGAAGCAGGCCTGTGTTGACGGGTATCGATTTGAAGAGGACCATTCCTGCGATCAGGAGTGGTTTTTTATTCGCTGATGAATTCGATGGGTCAGGAGGAGACTGAACCGGCAACAGTCTTGTTCCGGCCCTGCTTTTTGGCCTTATAAAGCGCGGTATCAGACGCAGCCAGCAATCCCATATCCGAGGCATCTTTCTCAGGCACAATAGCGCTTATTCCCAGGCTAAGTGTGACACAGGGGTTCACATCAGACTGTTTGTGTTCAACTTTCAGTGCCAGCACCTCTTTTCGGATCATTTCCGCCACACCGATAGCACGGTCACGATCTGTTTCCGGCAGGATGACCCCGAACTCTTCGCCCCCGTAACGGGCAGCCAGACCGCCTGCCCGACGCGCACAAGTATCAATGGCAGCCGCCACCTGCTTCAGGCATTCATCTCCAACCTGATGACCGTAGGTATCGTTGAATTTTTTAAAATAATCAATATCACAGAGAATAATAGCCAGGGATTTCTTTTCCTTGATGTGCCGCTTCCACTCCATGCTCAGATGGGCATCAAACTGCCGTCGGTTGGAAATCCCAGTCAGGCCGTCAATAACAGAGAGACGCATCAACTCTTCATTTGCCTTTTTCAGTGCCTTCTCCGCCCGGATGGTATCGCCGATATCAATGGCATATCCGTTGAAGCCGTCCATTCTGCCGGTACTATCTTTGGTGACCATGGCAAAACAAAGAGCCCATATAAAAGACCCGTCCCTGCGCTTTAACCGGCACCGAAAACGGGTGATACGTTCGGCCTCCATAAGGATGAACATGAACTCTTCCGCTTTTTGGATATCGTAAAAGACCTGGTCTGCAAAATCATCCACCTGGAGGACCAGGTGATCAGATGACTCATATCCCAGCATCCAGGCATATTCGGAATTGGCCATGACCATGTTGCCTGACAGCCCCACATGAAAAATACCAATGGGGGCAAACCCTAAGATATCTTCCATGGACTGCCCTTTGGCATTAAGCCGGGACTGTTGCTCCCGGGTTCCGACCACGTCTCTTATCAACAGGGCCATCCCGGTACTCGTCCCTGTATAGTCTACAATCGGGGTAAACCGGATCCGGCACTCAATCTGACGCCCCCGGGATCTCAGTTTTGCAAGACAAGCCCCCTCTTCGCTTCCCAGTTGGTGCATCACCTGGTCTTCCATCTCGACAATCTTATTCAGACGCCGTCCCAAAACATCATCCTCTGAATATCCGAACAGGGTTTCAGCACCTTTATTCCAGTATCGAATAATCAACGAGGTATCTGTTTCCAGATAGGCCAATCCTGCCTGATCCACCAGATGCCCCATGGTAAGGAATCGATTGTCAGCGAACGCTTCTGTCATAACTTTGCCTTATTGTCACCAGAATACGTAACATAGCGGGGCGGACCGGCCGCGGGGGCCGATTATCTCCCCAAGTTTAATTTTCGTTTGGTGAACCATATTCTGCAATGACGCTTAAGTCCAGTTTTTTTCCAAAAAGTGAAATAGAAAATGGAAACGCTCAGGAATCAATAAGGAATCGTTACAAAATAACTTGATCTAAGTTATTTCCAAAACCCCTTAAAAGACTGGGTATTTTGAAAACAAAAGATCAAGTAATTTTGGAGCCGATCCTAACCTGTCAGAACCTATTTTACATGGAAAACAAAACATGTTAGAAAAGCCCTGAATTGAAAAAAAGGGAACACATGGAAACAACACATCATCCCATAATTGCAGATTGCCGTGTCATGGACAATCTGCCGGACAAGAGCATTGAC